>JACQED010000132.1 GCA_016200785.1 Chloroflexota bacterium | reverse complement strand
GCCGTCGTTGGTGATGTGAGTGTGCGGGTTGATGTCGATCTCGCCCTCTTGCAGAGCGAGATAGCGCCACAGCGGAGTCATCCGGCCGGGATTGCGCGGGTCTTTGACTTCCGTCGGCAGGTCGAGCATCCCCCACATCTTTTTGATCCACGGCCCAACGGCGACGATCAGATGCCCAACTTCGATGTCCCCCATGTCGGTCTCGACGACATTCACCGATCCATCCGTGCCGCACTGGAAGCCGGTGACGGTCGGCCCGACGATCAACTGCGCGTCCTCGCGCTCGGCTTTGATAGCGAGGCCGTGAATCGCCTGTCGGCTCCAGGCGTGGCCGCCGCGATGCTCATGCAGGACCGCCTCTAGTTTTTCAGCCTGCCAATCCCAGAAGACATTCTGCATGTACTTCTTGACTTCCTTCTCGCCGACGACGAGCGTGGAGGGATAGCCCAGGCGTTGGTGGCGCTGCCAGATTTCTTCAAGGCCTTCGCGCATCGGCGCGAACGAGGCGGTGAGGTAGCCGACCGAGTTGTAGGCGAAGTAGTCCGCGTCGGACTCCCAGATGTCCATGCAGTGCATCATCAGGCGCGTCATCGGTTCCTGATAATAATTGCAACGCACGTTGCCGCAGGCGACGCCCGACGCCCCGGCGGCGATACTGCTCTTCTCGATCACCACGACATCGCTTCCCTTGCCCATCCCTTTTTCTTTCAGATACTTGGCGAGATGGTAGCCGGTCGAGAGGCCGTGCACTCCGGCCCCGATGATCAGGTATTCGACCTTCTTCGGTAGAGACATTTGTAACTCCTCCTTTGGCTGTGTTGAAAGGCTTGTGGAGGGGGAAGCGTGGAGAGTGGAGCGACGATCTCTCCACGCCTCACGTTCCACCCCCCACGATTGCAGTTCACGAAATGAGCGCGATTTTCGCCAACCTCGCCCGCGCCGCCCGGATCAAATCCTGCGTGGCGAGTTCCAGCCCGGCCATCGGATCGCCACTGCTGATATTCACCTTCGCGCAGCGCGCGATGCCTTCGTCGAAGATCACCGGCACGTCGTCGGGCATGCAGAGCGGCGTGACTGCACCCTGGACATATTCGGTGACGGTGAGTATCTCTTCGGCATTGGCGAAACTAAGCCGCTTCCATTCGCCGCCGAGATACGCGCGGACGGCCTTCGGATCGAGCCGCGCATCGCCGGTCACGCAAGCCATCACGTAGCGCCGGTTTTCGTCGCGCAGAAGAATTGATTTGACCATCTCCTCTTTGATCACGCCGCGCTGAGCCGCCGCCGTCTCGACGGTGAACACCGGCTCGCTATGCGGCAGGACGCGATAGGAGATGCCGAGTCGATCAAGTAGATCGGTGACTTGGGTTGTGATTGCGGCAGGGGAGGGATCGTCGGGCATCAGGCACAGGGTTGCGAAGACAAATCGCCGCGAATCATAGGTGATTCGCGGCGACTCGGCTACATACTCAAGACCAACGTTGTTCGGAGGGGCTTGTGCCGATGGCACAACGGGCGTCAGCCGCCATTATGGTCGGGCTTTTGCCGTGAGAGCAAACCGCGCAGCCGCGACAGTTCGGCCTCGGCCTCGGCGGCGCGCGCCTCGGCCTGACGCCGCGCTTCGGCTTCTTCGCCGTGTGTTCGGAGATACTCGTTCCGCTTGGGATCGTAGAGTCGCAGAGCGCTGCCGTCGGTGCGGAGGATCAAGCCCAGCCGCTCACTGGCGATCTCCCATTCGCCCTCCGCGTGCGAAGCCGGCTTCAAGGCCGTGTAATAACCATCTGCCAGCCGGAAGCCTTGCAGGGGAGGGACGAGGTATTCGCGCAGTGGGTCGAACAGATAGTACTCGCCCACGCCTAACTCTTCGTACAGCAGGCGTTTTTCGTTACGGTCTTTCTGCCGTGTGCTTTCCGAAGTCAACTCGACGATCACATCCGGCGCGCGGCCTTCCTGCCACAGCAGATATGTCCGGCGCAGACGATTGGGGATGCCGAACACGACGAACACGTCCGGCGCTACCGAGGCTTTGGGATTGTCTTCCTCATAGTACAAAAGCAGATTGCCGGAGACGTAAACATCGGGCCGGTCGCGGAAGTGTTCCTTCAACGGATAGATCAGGCTGTCGGCCATCTGATCGCGATGGGTGTCCGTCTCCGCCATAGGCTCTCCGTCGGACTCAGGATATACGGTTTCAGCTGGCGGCGTGAGCAACTCCGCGAGCCGGGCAATGGCGGCCGGGGTGAGAACAGGCTCTTTGCTTGCCATGAGGCTTTCTTCCGAAGGTTATTATACGACACTCATCACTCAAATACAATCACACCCCTCGCAATCTCGCCGCTCAGCATATCGGCATACGCCTCGTTGATTTGTTCGAGTGGATAGGTCTTTGAGATCAGCCGGTCGAGATCGAGTTTGCCCTTGAGGTATAGATCGGCGTACAGCGGGAAATCGCGCGCGGTGTTGGCCGAGCCGTAGTACGAGCCGGTGACGGTTTTCTCCTGCCGGGTGATGATCGCGCCGGGGAGATTCGTGCCGCTGCCCATCGGTGAAACGCCCACCAGCACGACGGTGCCGCCGGGGCGCACCGCATCGAGACATTGTTCCTGCACCGCCGGGAGGCCGATGGCCTCGAAGACGTAATCGGCCCCGCGCCCCTCGGTCAGTTTCTTGATCGCGCCCACCGCGTCCGGCCCGGCCATCAGCACGTCGGTCGCGCCGAATTCTTTGGCGATGTCGAGTTTGCCCTCGGCGCGGTCAACCGCGATGATGCGGCTGGCCCCGGCGAGTCTCGCGCCCATGATGACACTCAGCCCGACGCCGCCCGCGCCGTAAACGGCGACACTGCTCGCGGGCCTGACTTTCGCCGTGTTGAGCGCCGCGCCGACGCCGGTCGTCACCGCGCAACCGATGAGGGCGGCCACGGTGAGCGGCACCTCTTTGCTCAGCGGCACACAGCACTCTTGCGGCACGACGCAGTGATCGGCGAAGCAGGCCAGCGCGCTGAAGTGATATACCGCTTGGCCATTCTTCGTCAGGCGCGTCGTGCCGTCCATCATCGTCCCGGCCCAGATCGGGCCGACGTAGGTGGAGCACAGACTGGGGCGGTCGTTGAGGCAATAGAAGCACGTGCCGCAGTTCGGTGCCCAGTTGAGCGACACGTGATCGCCGGGCTTGACTCGCGTCACGCCCTCACCCGCCGCTTCGACCACGCCCGCGCCCTCGTGCCCCGGGACGACGGGCACGGGATGTTTCGTCGCGCCGGTCATCAAATGCCAATCGCTGTGACACACCCCGGCGGCGGCGACTTTGATCAGCACCTCCCCGGCGCGCGGCGCGTCGAGGTCGAGCGTTTCGATCTTGAAGGGGGTATTGACTTCGTGGAAGACGGCGGCTTGGGTTTTCAAACTTGCTCTCCTCTTTGCACACTGGTAGCTTGGCTCACAGTGGGATTCCATCACGAATTGCGCGAATGGACGAATATCACGAATGGTAGAGTCTTTTGGGTCTTATTCGTGCCATTCGTCTATTCGTGGCATTCGTGATTACGAGCGCCGCGCTTCTTTCACCGCGTCATTCAACGCATTCAACGTCGCATCCACATCCTCGTCGCTGTGCGCCTCGCACATCATCCACGGCGCGGGGGTGGGGTTGAACTCGACACCGCGCGTTCGCATGGCTTTCGACAGCCGCTTGTAGAAATCGTAATCGGCGGCCCGCACGTCGCGGAAATCTTTCGGCGTGCCGCTGTAATTCAGCACGAAGCAAAACATCGCGGGCACGCCCATGACTTTGTGCTCGATGTCCGCCTCGGTCAGCACCTCGTCAATCCCGGCCATGAGACGTGATCCAACGCGGTTGATCTTGGCCAGCGCGTCGGTCGTCTCTAGAATTTCCAAAGCCATCACCTCTGCGATCCCGCCGATGGCCGCCAGCGGGAAACCGTTGGCGATGGCTTTGGCATAAGTGAGCAGATCGGCCCTGACGCCGAGAAGTTCCGACGCGCCGCCTTTCGCGACTCGGAAGCCGGTCTTCACTTCGTCGAAGATCAACACGATGCCATATTCGTCGCACAACTTCCGCATGTGCTCCAGCCAGCCCGGCTCCGGCATGACACAGGCCATGCTTCCGGCGATTGGCTCGACCATGATCGCGGCGATCTCGCCCCACTTCGCTTTCACCGTGCGATCTAGCATCTCGAAATCGTTGAAGGGCAGAACGATGACGAGATCGCGGAGGGCGTTGGGGATGCCGGACGAGTTCGGCGCAGCCAGCGGGCTGCGGCGCGAGCCGAGCGAGCCGGCGGGCGTCGTCATCGTCGAAAAGAAGACGTAGTCGTGCTCGCCGTGAAAGCAGCCCTCGAACATGATGAATTTCTCGCGGTTGGTGTGCGCCCGCGCGACGCGCAGAGCGTGCATCGTCGCCTCGGTGCCCGAATTCGCGAAGCGCACCAT
>JACQED010000155.1 GCA_016200785.1 Chloroflexota bacterium | reverse complement strand
TGTCCATCTACGGCTTCAACGCCCTGTTCATCACGGCGCTGTTTCTGCGGCACCGGAGATTCAAGCCGCTCGTCCTCGACGAGGCGACGACTGCTCAAAGCGCCTTGCCTGCCGGAGATCGGACGTCGCTCATCGGCGGTCTGACTCGCGAGGACGACCAGCCCGCCGCCCTGGGCGATTGGCCGGCCGTGACCGTGCAGCTCCCGATTTTCAACGAAAGATTCGTCGTCGATCGGTTGATCGACGCCGCTTGCGCGCTGGACTATCCCGCTCACCGACTGACGATTCAGGTGCTGGACGATTCGACCGACGACACGACGGCGCTGGCGCGGGCGCGCGTGGCTTATCACGCGGCGCGCGGCAAATCCATCACGCACATCGTTCGCGCCGACCGGGGCGGGTTCAAAGCGGGCGCGTTGGCCGCCGGCCTGGCCACGGCGCCGGGCGAATTCATTGCCATCTTCGACGCCGACTTCGTGCCTCCGCCCGACTTCCTGCGGCGGGTGATACCGCATTTCCGCGAGCCGCACGTCGGCGCGGTGCAGGCGCGCTGGGGCCACCTCAATGCCGAGTACGATACGCTGACGCGTGCACAGGCGCTCCTGCTGGACGGCCACTTTGTCGTCGAGCAAACGGCGCGCGATCGGTCGGGCTTCTTCCTGAACTTCAATGGCTCGGCCGGGGCGTGGCGCAGAACGTGCATCGACGACGCCGGCGGCTGGCAGGCCGATACGCTCGCCGAAGATATGGACCTGTCGTATCGGGCGCAGTTGCGCGGCTGGCGCATTCGCTATTTGCCGGAGGTCGTCGCCCCGGCTGAGATTCCGCTTCAAATTCTCGCGCACAAACGCCAGCAGTTCCGCTGGGCCAAAGGCTCGATTCAATGCTTCCGCAAATTGGCCTGGTCGCTCCTGACGGCGCGCGTCTCGCCGCTCAAGCGGCTGGAAGGCGTGCTCCACCTCACGGCGTATAGCATCCATCCGCTCATGGTCATCCTCGTCCTCGCCAGCCTGCCGGTTGTGTTCACGGGCGCGGTGAACCGCTTGCCGCTGGGCGCGCTGGGCCTCGCCGGTTTCGGCGCGCCGCTGATGTTCGCCGTTTCGCAGTGGGCCGCTTATCCGAAGGATTGGCGCAAGCGCTTCGCCTTTTTTTTCTACATCATGTTGCTCGGCTCGGGCATCGCGCTGAATAACTCGTGGGCGATCTTCGAAGCCCTGACAGGCCGGGCCAATAACTTCCACCGCACGCCTAAGTTCCGCGCCGAGGGGCGCATGACCGCCAGCCACTCCGAGGTCTATGCCCTGCCGATGGAGTGGACGACGCTGGGCGAATTGTTCCTGTCGCTCTACGCGCTCCTGGCCTTTGTGGCGGCGCTGGAACGCGCTCCGGCCCTCGCCCCCTTCCTCGCGATCTACGCATTGAGTTTCGGCTACCACGCGATGATGGGCTGGTGGCAGTCGGGCCGCTATTCGCCCCAGCGCATCTTCTCCAAGAATTCCAGCATGCCCTGATTTACTCGATAGATTTCAAACTCAACCGACGACAGGTCGCCTCGGTTGTCGAGCGACCAGCGGCCCAGCGCGCCGGGGAAGTCCCGCGCGGCCAGCGCCGTCTGGCGCACCGCGTCGCGATCTCGCGGGTCGCCGCCGGAGGCGCAGACGACGTTGATCGCCGTTTGGATGAGATCGGCGGCATCGTAGCCGTAGGCCGCCGCGATCGTCGGCGCGACGCCGTAAGCCGACGAGTAGGCTTGGGCGAATCTTCGCCCGTCCGGCGGCCATGTTGTTGGCGGCGCGTCGGGTGAGATCACGATCGTTCCCTCAACCGAATCGCCGGCAGAGGCGACGAAGGCCTCGGCCTCGAATCCCGGCGCGATTACGATGGGCGTCTCGTGGTTGTCGCCGAGCCAACTTTTTTTCGCCGCGAACAACCTGCCGAGATGATCCGACGTCGGGCCGGCGTAGAAGAGGAGATCGGGTCGGGCGAGGCCGGCCGTCTGCGCGCGTTCCTGGATCTGATACATGATCGAATCGTACTCGGCGGCGAAGCGATTCACCGGGAGCGAACCGACGACGATCAGCCCGAGGCCGGTGGCGGCGTGCTCAAAAGCGCGCGCCACGTCCGGCGCTTGCAGATCCGAATCGTATTCGTCGTACAATACGAAGACTGTTCGCGCCGCCGAGCGTGAGGCCCAACGCGCCGCCGACTCGCCGATTTGATCGTCGGTCGGGCCGAGGCGCGCGATGCGCCACTCGGCGGGGAAGTAGTATTGCGCCGGGTCGGCGGCCTGCAATCCCCGGCGGCTTAAGCCGGTGTAGGTGTTCATCGGCGTGACGACGAGGAGCGGGTTGACTCGGTTTAGAATAGGGAGGGAGAGCTGCAGAGGCGCAGGCTCGAAACTCCCGACGAAAGCGGCGGCGTTCGGATCGTTGGCGGCTTTGTTCGCGGCGGCGGTTTCGAGCGTCGCGTCCCATTCGCCGTTCGTCGTGTTGTCGAGCGGCACGAAGCGCAAACCGAAGCGCCCGCCGCACGCGGCCTGGTCGTGCTCGGCTAGTTTCAGTTGTATGCCGTTGACCAGGGCTTGAGCTCGCGCGGCTTCAGGGCCGGACAGCGGGAGCGAAGCGTAGATTGCGAGACTCGCGCCGGACTGGCGGGATGAGGAGCAGGCAACGAGGATGAGGGTGCAAATAGCATATCGCCTATGGCCTATCGCGTGTCGCAGACCGCGACAAGCCACACGCCATACGCGACAGGCCATCAGCGCCGCCTGCCGTACAGCAGTTCCTCGCGGATACGCAGGTCGGTGTTGCGAATCTTGAGCGCCAGATCGGCAGCCAGGTTGCGCATCATGCGATAGCCCAACTGGGGGTAGGTGTCGCACAGCATCATCAGTTTGTCGCGCGGGATAATCAGCAGTTGGGTGTTGTGCGCGGCACAGCGCGCCGCGGCCGACCGCAGGCCCTGATCCACCAGCGCGACTTCGCCGAACGACTGGCCGCGCCGCAACGTGGCGATCGTCACCGGCCCGATGTGCCGCGCCGACTCGTCGCCGACCAGCGACGGGTCCACCTGAATCTCGACCTCGCCCTGCGCGATGATGTACAGTTCGTCGCTGGGGGCGTTTTCCTCGAATATGACATCGCCGGTCTTGCAACGTCGTTCGTGGCAGAGCGAGGCGATGAGTTCGAGTTGCGTCGGCGTCAGTTCGAAAAAGATGTCGGCTTGCTTGAGGATGTTCGCGAAGGACATGGTGAGCCTCGACTAAGAATTTACCACGAAGACCCGAAGGCGTGAAGAGGAACTCGGCGAACCTGGTGTCTTGACGTCTTTTGTGGTTATTGCTCTTGGCTGTGGAGATTGTAGCACACACCGGCCCGGCGCACAAAGATATGGACAAAGTATTGGTGGTCATCGTCGGCCCGACGGCGGCGGGCAAAACCGCGATCTCAATTGAATTGGCCGAACGAGTCGCAGGCGGCGCCGAGATCGTCTCGGCTGACTCGCGCACCTTCTATCGCGGCATGGACATTGGCACGGCCAAGCCTTCACCCGCCGACCGCGCCCGCGTGCCGCACCACCTCGTTGACGTGACCGACCCCGACCGGCCGTGGTCGCTGGCGAAGTTTCAGCGCGCGGCCTTCGACGCGATTGAGGCGATTCAATCGTGCGGGCGAGTGCCTCTCCTCGTCGGCGGCACCGGGCAATACGTCCGTGCCATCGTGGAAGGCTGGACGGTGCCGGGCGGCGAACCCGATCTCGCCTTGCGCGCCCGACTCGAGGCCGAAGGCGCGCTCGACGCTGACAAGTTACACGCCCGGCTCGCCGAACTCGACCCGGCCGCCGCCGCCAAGATCGATCCGCGCAACGTGCGGCGCGCCGCTCGCGCGCTCGAATACGCGCTGACGACCGGGGCGCCGATCAGTCAGCGCCAGCGCAAACAGCCTCCGCCCTATCCCATTCTGCAAATCGGCCTCACCTTGCCTCGCCCGGCGCTGTACGCCCGGATTGACGCGCGCGTTGACGCGATGATCGAGGCCGGCCTCGTCGAAGAAGTGCGCGCGTTGGCGGCGAAGGGTTACAGTTGGGACCTGCCCGCC
>JACQED010000079.1 GCA_016200785.1 Chloroflexota bacterium | reverse complement strand
GGTCGCTCCCTCGCCGGCAGCGGACGCGGCCTGCTTGGTCGAGCCGGCTCGAACATCGCCGGCGGCAAACAGACCGGGCCACGAGGTCATCCGCGTTTCGTCGGTGACAATCCCGCCCATGTGATCCAGCTCGACCCGGCCCTGCGCCAACTCGCTGTTGGACGAGAACCCAATGAAGACAAACACGCCGTCGTAATGCCATTCCTTGATTTCGCCGCTGGCGCGGTCTTCGACGACGACAGCCTCCAGTTTGTGACGGCCCTTGAAAGCCTTGACCGCGTGGTTGACGGTCACCGACATGTCGGGCCTCTTCGCTACCTGTTCCTGAAGAATCCGGCTAGCCTTCACCTCCGAACTGAGCGCCACAATGTCCACCTGCCGGGCAAACTTGGTGAGGAACAAGCCCTCTTCGAATCCGCTGTTGCCCCCGCCCACGACCAGCACTTTCTTGCCTTTGTAGAACGCGCCGTCGCACGTCGCGCAAAAATGGACGTTGATGCCGATCAGATCATCCTCACCCGGCACGCCCAACTTGCGATAGCGCGCGCCGGTCGCCAGCAGGAGAGCCTTCGCCGCGTACTCCGTGCCATCGCCGGTGGTGGCGCACAGGTACGGCCCGTTGGGCGAGAGGTCTTTGACTTCCTGCGCCTGAAGGATTTCAACGCCGAAGCGGCGAGCCTGCCGCGCCAGCCGGTCGGCGAATTCCGCGCCGGAAATGCCCTGGTCAAAGCCAGGGAAATTGTCGAGCGTTTGGGTGATGCCGACCTGCCCGCCGAGGGCGGCCTTTTCGATCACGAGCGTGTCCATGCCCTCGCGGCCCATATACAGGGCGGCGGTGAGGCCGGCCGGGCCGCCGCCGATGACAATCGAGTCGTAGAAAGTGCGCCGGGCCTTCGTTTGCATACCCAACTTTTCGGCGAGTTGGGCGTTCGACGGTTCGACGAGGATCGAGCCGTCGGGGAAGACGATGGTGGGAATACTGCGCATCCCGTGGTTGACTTTCTCGACGAACGCCATTGCATCCGCGTCCTGCTCGATGTCAATGTTGACGTAAGGCACGCGCTGTTCGCCGAAGAACTGCTTGGCGCGCTTGCAGTCCGGGCACCAGACAGTGCTATAGACCGTGATCTGGCTTGGTTGAGTTTTATCCATGGTCGACTCCTGATCTCAAATGCAGCAACTGATCCGATTGATGTCTGTGCGGAACGACAGGGCGGCGAGTTTGATCGATTCGGAAAAGGTCGGGAAGACCGTCAGCGAATCGATCACGTCGTCCAGCGTCATGTGTCCGCGCAGGATGTACATGGCTTCGTTGATCATCTCCTCTGCGTGCGGCGCGAGGAGGTGAATGCCCACGATCCGGTCGGTCTGCTGCTCGACGATCATTTTGATCACGCCCCGCGTGTCCTTGACGATCAGCGACTTGGGCAACTTGTCGAGATACACCGTTCCACACGCGCAGCGGATGCCGCGCTGGCCCACCTCTTCGTCGAGAATGCCGACGTCGGCGACGGCCGGGTAAGTAAACACCACGGACGGCGCCCAATCGTAGTTGACTTTGAAACGGTTGATGCCGCCCAGGACGTTGGCCGTCGCGTAACTGCCCTCTTTGCCTGCCGTCGTTTCCAGACGCTTGGGCAAATCCGCCGCGTCGCCGACGGCGTAGATGTGCTGCGCGTCGGTCTGATACCATTGATTGACACGAATCGCGCCGCCCTCGCTCAACGTCACCCCGGCGTTTTCCAGCCCGAGGCCCGCCGTGTTGGGTGTCTTGCCTGTGCCGATCAAGAGTTGGTCGAAGGTGACTTCCGTTTCGCGCCCGTCCGCGGCGAGGGTGGCGATCCGCGAGGCGTGCCCGTCCTCGCGCCGCAAGCGCGTGACGCGCGCCCGTTTGTGAATCGAGAGGCCTTCGTCGGCGAGGTAGTATTCCAGCGCGTCGGAAATCTCCGGCTCGGTCTTCTTGTACAGCCGCTCGCCGCGCACGACCAGCGTGACCTCACTGCCGAAGTGCTGGAACATCTGCGCAAATTCGAGCGCCACCGGCCCCGCGCCGATGACCAGCAGGCGGCGCGGCAGTTCCTTGTTCTGGAGCGCCTCGATGTGAGTGAAATACCCGACCTCTTCTATTCCCGGAATCGACGGCGGCAGCGCCTTCGATCCGACGGCTACGACAAACCGCTCCCCGTAGAACCGTTGGCCGCCGGCCTCGACCTCGTGGACCGAAACGAACCGGGCGCGCGCCTCCAGCGGCGTGACGTGTTCGAGGTACCCCAGCACGTCGGTGTACTTGTTCTGGCGCAGGGCGGCGACCGTCGCCAACTCCTCGTCAATCGCCCGCGCGAAATCGAAACGGACTTCGGGGATGTCGATCGCGCCGAAGCCGTGATGCCGGGCCTCGTGCTTGAACTGGCCGACCTTCAGCAGGTTCTTGCTGGGCACACAGCCGACGTTGACACACGTGCCGCCGACGACCTTCAGCAGGTTCTTGCTGGGCACACAGCCGACGTTGACACACGTGCCGCCGAGCGGCAGACCGGCGTTGATCATCAGAGTCTTGGCCTGATATTCGTTCGCCTTGATCGCCGCCGCAAATGCGCCCGCCCCGCCGCCGACGATGATGAGATCGTATTGTTCCATGCCTATGCTCCCATTCACTACGCAAGCCGGATAATCGTGTCGTCATTAAACACGATGCCGACCTCAATGCCGAGTCTGCGATAGAGTTCCGGCGGCACGCCGATGTCGGCCAGATACAAGTCGCCGACGAATGGGCGGGCCTCCGGGGCCAGCAAGCCCGTCTTGGGCAAGGCCAGCGTCAACGTCGCCGTCGCGCGGATGCACGGACTGCCGGGCCGCCCGGTCGTCGTGTCGAGGCCGGAGGGCGCGTCCAGCGCGAGGATCGGACAGCCCGCCGCGTTCGCGCGTTCGACCCACTCAGCCACCACACCCCGCGGGTCCCCGGTGAGGCCGTAGCCGATCAGCGCGTCGAGGATCAGATCGGCGCGGGCCAGGCCGGGGTCGCCTTCGGCGATCAGGCCTATCGTCTGCAAGATGCGCCACTGGTGCGCCGGAATCTCCTTCAAGCGAGCGGCGGGGGAAATCCCCGCCCCGACGACGTGAACCGCCGCACCCCGGTTGTGGAGGTGACGCGCTGCGACCATGCCGCCTCCGCCGTTGTTGCCCGCGCCGCACAGCACGACGACGTGGCGGTCGCTCAACTGCCCGCCCAGCATCCGGCGCGCCAGTTCGGCCAGGCTGCGCCCGGCGTTCTCCATCATTTGGATCAGCAAGATGCCATATTCTTCGATCATCAGCCGATCCACTTCGGCCATTTGGGCCATGGTGAGAGCGGGCGGCCTGTTGCGATTTGCCCTGGCGTCACTCGACAATTTCGACGCCCTTCCAGAAGGCAACGTAACCCTCGGCGTATTGGTAGGCGGGATTCCCGAATGATGGATAGTACCAGGCCGCGTCCGGGTTGACTTTGCCGCCCACGGCGATGTTGTAATAGTTGGCCCGCCCGAGTTTGATCCCACAGGTCGTGTGGGTGTCGCTCTCGCTGACAAGGGCTCGGTTCAACGATTCCGGTGGGAAGTATAGTTGGCTCCCCACTCGAACACAGCGATCACTTTCGGCGATGACTGCGCCGTTCCAGATGGCCTTAGCCATGTAGAAATTCCTCGCTTTGTATTGCCTTCGGATTGATGATTCATCGGGCCCCCTGGATTACCGGCTTGCGCGCTCGGACAACCACCGCTCAGCCATTATTCCGGCGGCACTGCCCTGCCCAACCGAGGTGGCCACCTGCCGGTAGAGCGGATCCTGAATCTCGCCGGCCGCGAACACTCCCGGCACACTGGTCGTCATCTTCTTGTCGGTGATCAGGTACCTGTGTTCATCCATGGCTAATTGGCCCTCAAACAGAGAGGAGTTGGGATGGTGGCCAACGTAGATGAACACGCCGTCAGTCGGCAACGTCTCGACAGCACCGCTTTTCAAGTTCCTGACTTCGACGGCTTGCACCTTGCCGTTGCCGTTAATCCGCTCCACCGCCGTATCCCACACGAACGACATCTTGTCATTTGTGAGAGCGCGACGCTGCAGTGCCGCTCCAGCGCGGAGCATGTCACGGCGGTGGATGACGCGGACGGCGCTGGCGTACTTGGTCAAGAACAAGCCCTCTTCGAGGGCACTGTCGCCGCCGCCCACCACTACCACATCCTTGCCGCGGAAGAAGAAGCCATCACACGTAGCGCAGAACGAAACGCCCCGCCCGATAAAGTCCGACTCGCCCGACACGCCCAATCGGACAGGCGAGGCGCCGGTGGCGACGATCACGGCGTCGGCTTCGTACTCCTGACTGTGCGTCTTCATGTAGAACGGAGAACCTTTCGTAAAGTCCACCTCGATGACCTCGTTGATTTCCAACCGCGCGCCAAACTTCTCAGCCTGTTGGCGCATTGAATCTACCAACTCAGGGCCGGTAGTGCCCTGGGGAAAACCGGGATAGTTCTCTACTTCGTACGTAATCGAAACTTGGCCGCCGAGTTCGTTGCCGGAAATCAATAGCGGGTTCAGATTGGCCCGCGAGGTGTAGATAGCGGCCGACCAGCCGGCCGGGCCGGAGCCGAGAATGATGACTTTCTCCTTTTGCATGGATCTACCCTGATGGCTTACTTAGCCAAATCCCTTCTCACGCTATAGACGCAGTGAGGTAAGCCGGTCTTACCATTAGTTTTCATAAACACACGGAGCCGAGGCCGCCGTTGCCTCGGCTCCGATCACTGTGCTGCTGCCCACTTGCAGGTAGCGTCACGCTTTTGCGGTTGCCCAGTAGTTGATCGCGCCCAGCGCGATGCCCCACATAGCGTGGCCCAGGAGGAAGATGAACGCGTTGAGGTTCAGCATCACCGGGTCCACCAGTGGCAGGACGACGAACCACATGACCAGGTAGATCACCACGCCGTAGACCATGCCGGCGACGATTTGCCCGACGAGAGATTTGGCGCGCGGCGCGATCAGGTAGGCGAAGATCAGGCCGAAGATCACGGAGTTCATCATGTGGCCCATCAGGCCCAGCACCACGCCGAGCAAGTTGAAGGCGACAGGCGCGGTGACAGTCTGCAGGCCGCGCAGGACGGTTGCGGCGATGTAAACGACGGGTGACCAGAAGCCGTCGCCGACGATGGCCTCCAGGATCATCTCCCACATGCCCAAGACCAGACTGGCGACTAGGCCGGCGATCAGCAGTTTGACCGAGAACGATGGACGAGCGGTAGTGGTTGTTGTTGCCATGAGCAGTCTCCTTGTGAATTGAATAAAGTGAAACCCTCGCATGAATTCGGATCGTCCCGACGCGAGGCCGGTCCCATCCGGGTGTCACAGCAGATGGTTAGTCATGTCTCTCACCTCTTTCTTGTTATTCAGGGGCGGCCTCGGTAGCCCTATGCCTTTTTCTTTCAGGCGGCGGCTAGGCGACCACCGGCAGGGCGGCTTCGAGTTTTCGAGCGAGTTGCTCTCGCGACATGTAGCCGACGAAGCGGCCGATTTCCTTCCCCCCGAAGAGCAGGACGAGCGTCGGGATGCCCTGCACCCGATAGCGCATCGCCAGTTCCTGGTTTTCGTCCACGTTCACCTTGGCGAACCCGACCTGACCGTCGTAGTCGGCCGCCAGGGAGTCAATGACCGGGGCCAGCATTCGGCAGGGCCTGCACCATTCAGCCCAGAAGTCCACGAGGATCGGCTTCGGCGACTGCAACACGCGCTCTCTGAAATTCTCGTCCGTTACCACGATAGGCTTGGCCATGAGTCAGTTTCCTTTCTTGCCCTATAGACGCGCTTGGTGTCCGACTTCTTACGTGCTAGAATGCTGGTGAAATGAAGACCGCTCTCAGGCGCACCAATGCCGACTGGCTGGCCGACCTGGGCTCCCCCGGCCCGGCGCGGGAGGACGCTCTGACCGACCTGCGGGCTATCCTTCTGGCCGGGTTGCCCTACGCTCTTACCAACTGGCTTTCGCCAGACGATCCTCAGTTCAGCGCGCTGGCCGAGGAGGTTGTCCAGGAGACGCTGCTGCGAGTCCTGGCGAACCTCGACCAGTTCGAAGGCCGCAGCCAGTTCACCACCTGGGCGCACAAGATCGCCGTGCGTGTCGCGCTGACCGAACTGCGCCGCAGACACTGGCGGGATGTGTCGCTCGAGAATTTGATGGAGACACGGGACGACGAGGCCGAGCCAGCGCTCATGGCCGACCGTGCGCCCGGCCCGGAGGCCGCCGCCGAGCAGGCGGATATGCTGGCCCGGCTGCAACGGATCATGATGGAGGAACTGACGGAGAAGCAGCGCCAGGCCCTCATAGCGGCACGCGTGAAGGGAATGCCGCTCGAAGAAGTGGCGCGACGGATGGGAATGGAGCGCAACGCGCTGTACAAACTACTGCACGACGCGCGTCTGCGTCTGAAACGCCGGCTGGCGCGTGAAGGCTTGACGCCGGAAGAGGTGCTCGCGGCCTTCGAGCAAGGGTAAGGAATACCCTGCTCAGCGCGTCTATTTAGCGAAAGTGGCGACCCATGCAGAAGCCCATTGAAATCATCAAACGGTTGGCGGAGATGGTGGCAGAGACGCAGGAGGTGGAGTATTCCTGCGATGACGTCTATTGCCTGCTCGACCAGTGTGTCGAGGCGGTGGCGCGCGGCGAGGACTTGGTCAAACTCATGCCGCTGGTGCAGCAACATCTCGACATGTGCCCCGATTGCCGGGAGGAGTTCGAGGCGCTCCTGCGCGTGGTGCGGGCCGGTATGTCGGCCGTGTAAATCCCCCGCGCATCTCCTCGCGGCGCGGAAGACTCCGCCCGGCGAATTCGCCGGGCGGAGTCTTTTGTTCTCGCACTTGACAACCGCCAGATGCCCGGCATTTCACGTAAGAATCTGACCGTTGCCCGCGTCTATAGGCTTGACAGCAGGAGGTGCTCTCATGCCCAAGAAAGACTATTCTCAGACCGG
>JACQED010000128.1 GCA_016200785.1 Chloroflexota bacterium | reverse complement strand
CCCCTCTCCCAAAGGGAGAGGGGAGGGTAAGGAACTTACGGGTATGGATCGCTCGGCCGTTCTGGTGCAGACTGAGTTGGGCGCGCAGACGGTCAAGTTCCGCGACGGTATCCACGTCGTACCACGTTGGCAATTGAGCGATTGATAGATTCTCGGCGGCAGCCAGGGCCAGCGTGTCGCGCGTCACGGTGGCGGTGCTCATCGGCACTTCGCGCAGGAGCCGGGACGCGGGGCGATTCAACCCGATGAGGTAGTAGCCGCCGTCGTCGCACGGGCCGATGACGCCATCGGCGGAGTCGAGCGCGTCGAAGGCGCGGGCGAGGTATTCGGCGGGGAGCGTTGGGCTGTCGCTGTCCATGATCACCGCGCGCTGGAAGCCATCGTCGAGGCAATGGCTTAGGGCGTTGTCGAGGCGCGCGCCGAGGTCGTCGCCCTGTTGAGGCAGAAGGTCAAAGTCGGGCGCGAGGGCGCGGAAGTAGCCGTCGGCGTCTTCAGGCATATAGGCGACGATCGGGCGCACGTTCGGCACTTGCCGGATGAGGTCAAGCGTGTCGCGCAAGAAGGCTTCGTACAGTTGCGCGGCATCTTCCGCCGTAAGGGGAGGGATCAAGCGAGTCTTGGTGAAGCCGGGCGCAGGGCGTTTGGCGACGACGAGGAGGGCGTTCATGGATGGCGGATGGCCGATGGCGGATGGCGAAGGGCGGATTTTGAGTCCAACCGGCCGGTGATGGAAACAAAGATCACATATAACCAGATGAGCCCGAAGAGGACGGAGCCGAGGAGGGTTTCGCGCCAGACGCGCGGCGGGAGTGAACTGCCCCGGACGAGAAAGTAGTCGAAGATGATCGGCTTCCAGATTGCGGCGTACGAGAGCAGGACGGCGATGCGGCCTGCCGTGCCTTCCGGCAGAATCGCGGCCAGCGCCAGCGGCCAGATCGCGTACCACGATTGAAACCATAGACAAGTGAGCAGCAGATAGAAGAGCAGGACAAACGCCGAGGCGCGGATCGGCGCCAGCCAATCGCTCTCGCGCCACGCATGTCTTGTCTGGAGCGCCACCGCGAGCAGGGTGGTGACAAGCGCGGCCCGGCTGACGATGCGCTGGCTGGCCTCGGCGCCCAGCGATAATTCGAGCCGGGCTTGAAGGATGGCCGGCAGAGAGGCGGTGAACATGCCCGAACGCCGATCTAAGCCGATGGGATCGCCGCCTCGCCAGAACGGCGCGTACAGCGCGACGATCAGCGCGGCACACGCAGTCAATGCCGCGAGGCCGAAGATGACTCGCCCGCGAGTCGTGCGTTGGGCGCGCAGTCCGGTCGCGAGCGCGATGGGCAAGAGCAAGATCGGGATGAACTTGATCGTCGCCCCCGCAGTCAGCGCGAGAGCGGCTGGAATGTGTCGCTCCCTCGACAGCAGGTATAGTCCGGACAGAATGCAGAAGACCATCACGACGTCGTTGTGGCCGTTGCCCGCCGTTTCGTAGAGCACGAGCGGATTCCAGGCGAACAGGCAGACGCCTTGCAGGGCGCGCTCCGGTGTGTGCCGCCTGAGCAGGCCGGCGATAAGCGCGAGACTGCCGAAGTAAAACAGGAGGCCGAGCGATTTGAAAGCAATTACGTTCGCCAGTTTGTCATCGCCGGCCATGCGGCTGGTTCCGGCGGCGAGGAGTTCCCACAGCGGGCCGTAAGCCGAGGTCGATCTACGCCACGCGGTGTAGGTCAGAAAAGGATCGGAGGGAGCGTCGTTGGGGGCCTGGTAGAACGGATTGCCGCCGTATTGCGCGGTGATGCGCCCTCGAAGGATGTTGTCGAAGATGTCGGCGGCGTCGATCGGGTAGAGCCAAAGGAGCGAGAGGTTGACGACGACGAGCGGGGCGAGCAGGGCGATCCACATCGCGCTCGGCTGTGGGCCGCGACACAGCCGCCACGTCAGGTAATACAGGCCGGAGAGCGCGGCGAAGGTGACGACGAACGCGGCTTGCGCCGTGGGGTTGTTTCGCGTGAGCTGGGCGACGCTGAGCAGAGGCTTCAGTTGCAGACTGAAGACGTTGTACGGCAGGATCAGCCCAAGCCAATACACGAAAAGGCTGGCAAGGCCGAGTGCGAACAGGAGGGTCGTTCGCCGTGAAGTATGAAGCGTGAAGCGTCGCACGGGGACTGGCCGGAAGGCCGTTCGCGACGAAGCGTGAAACATCATGTGCTAATCGATCGCCAACCGGTGTACCGCCACCGCCTCGCCGATGCCTTTGAGCGTCACACTGTCGCTTTCCAGGGGGCAATCGCCCAGCACAGCCTGTGCCTCTGGATCAGCGCGCAGGGTTTCGGTGAACACGATGTCGCCGCCGCGCGAGAGGCCTTGCACGCGCGAGGCCACGTTGACCGTCGCGCCAAAATAGTCCGGGCGGTCGTTGAGGGTGACGCTGAGGCACGGGCCGACGTGCAGACCGACTTTGAGGATCAAGCTCTCCTCGCCGGCCAACTGCTCGCGGTCGTTGAGCGCGGCGATATTGTTCTGCATTCCCAGCGCGGCACGCAGGGCCTCGACCGGAGTTTGGAAGGCGGCCAGGATCGCGTCGCCGATGGTTTTAATCACCGTGCCACTCTCCGCGTCGGCGGCGCGGAGCAGTTCGTCGAAGTGCAGGCGGACGAGGTGATAGGCGCGCGGGTCGCCTCGACTAGCGTAGAGCGCGGTCGAGCCGGCGAGGTCGGTGAAGATCAGGGCGACGCGCGTAACTTCAAGGCTCTCTTCAGGCAGGAGGCGCTCTTGCGGCATGAGGCGCATGAAGTCGGGAAGCAGGAGCATGGCGTGGCCGGACACCGGGCCGAGGCGGGCGTCAACCCCGGCGCGGAAGATCGGATCGTCGGCGGCAGGCGGCAGGGCGCGCAGTCGGGCGTGCGGGCTGAAGGTCACGCGCACTTCGTCGTCGATCCGGGGCGCGGACTTCGACCCGCAGACTTTGCATTGGAAGTCGTGATGCAGTTCGCCAAGCGAAGATCTGCGTGGGTCGGTCGCGCCGCACACCGGGCACCGCACATCCCAGTGGAGCGCGACCAGCCCTTCGTAGAGCGCGGCCAAGAGCAACTTGAGTGCGGCGCGTTCGTCGAGGCCGAGGCGCTCGGCGAAATAGCGCGGGTTGAAGTGATACAACTCGCGGTCGGCGGACTCTGCGAGATAGGCGGCGAAACGGCTCTGTATTTCTGGCGCGATCCCATGCGAGCCGAGGCGCGCCGCTTCGGCTTGCAGGTTGGGGCGGGGGACGGAGTCGGGACGATGCATGTATTTTCGGGCCTACTCTTTTTCACCGCGAAGACGCGACCCCGCGACGACCGGCGGGGCGGGCGAGCGCAAAGAGTTCGCGGAGTTTTCCTCGCGCCTTCTTCGCGGCCTTCGCGTCGCCTGCTCCCGTGTGGGGGTCGCGGTCCGACTGAGTTTCTGTCAGCAGATCGAATGCGTGACGACGATTCATTTGCGGCCACCATCTCACTGCGGACGCAGCCAACAGAATAAGATACAGCGGCCAATACTCGGCGGCCTGCGCCCACGGCACGACGCGCCAGCGGACGAAGAACATATACGACAGCGCGCTCGTGCCGGTGAAGATCAACCACGCCGAGGCCGGCGCGAGTTTCATTCCGAGCAACTTCCCCGGCTCGAGGAAGAGCGCGATCAACGGGATCAGCCAGAGCAAATACCACGAGAACAGGTTTTGCGTGAACAGCGTAAACCAGCCGATCAGCCACACGCACCGCCACAGGACGGCGCGTGGAGAGTCAGGCGGGCGGAGGAGAAAGACGACACCCATCACGGCGAGGCCGCCGAAGGTCACTGCGTTCGCCAGCGTCGGGCCGGGAAGATGAAATGTCTTAGTCACGTCGAAGAGCGTTCGGGCCAATCCCATGTTGAAGTTCTCGTCGAAATACTTCGGCAGGAAGCCGAGCGCGCTCGCATTGCCGATGGCGTAGGGAAAATAGCCGAGCACGATGATCCCGCCGAAGGCGATCAGCGCCGGCAGTGTGACTGAACGCAAGCCCTTCCACGAAAGCGGCCGGGGCAGAGGCAGCAGCGCCGGAAGCAAAAAGGCCGGGAAGAGTTTCACCAGCGTCGCCGCGCCGAGGCTCAACCCCACCAGCCGGGGCTTCTCTTTCGCCCGTGCCCAGAATGCCGCGATCAGCAGTGGGAGCATCAAGCCATCTACGTGGCCGGCGTGCGCGACCTCAAAGATCAGCAGCGGACTCCACAGATAGATCAACGCGCGTTCCGGCGGCTGGCCGAAGTGGCGCAAGAGTCCGATCAGCAACACCGAGCCGATCAAGTCGGCCAGCACGAACACGGTTTTGAATCCGATCGCGCTGTCGCCGACGACGCGCCAAATCGCGGCATAAGCCATCTGGGCTCCGGGCGGGTACACGGTCACGGCGTCTTTGCGATTGATGTGCGGCCACACGGTCCGATCGCCCTCTCGAAGCTCCGCGACTTCGGGTGCGTCCGGCGGGTAACGATACGGGCTGAGGCCGTGCGCCTGCACGCGCCCATCCCACACGTAGCGGTACATGTCGTCGGAGAGGGTGGGCGTGGTGGGGAGGAGGATGAGGCGGAAGAGGAGGGCAAAGGCGAAAATCCCAAGTGCCAATTTCCAACTCCCAATCTCGCCCTCTGGATTGCGGAGGATAAGCGCGACGGCGACGAGGTAGAGTGCGAAGGCGGCGAAGAAGGCGACTTCGAAGCCGACGGTGTTCTGGCGAAGATCGATCAGGCCACGTGCGGCGAGGTAGGGCAGGAGCGACGCCGTTCCGACGAATACGAGGAGAAAGTTCGAGCGAGTCATGAAGACGTGAAGCGTGATTCGTAACGCGGCATGGCCGCAGCCAAAATGAATTGGACACGGAAGAACGCGGACGAACACGGATAGAACCGGCGATAACCGGAGCGTGGTCGTGCCGCGAACGCCCGGCGATCAATCGCCGGGCTAAGGTCAACCAAGCCCGGTGAACCGGGCTGACCGTGTGCCACGAGTCGGCTACTCCCGCGACCCCGCTCGCGCAGAGCGCGGGACGGGGCAGCCGAGTTCGTTGTTCCTCGCCCATAGAACGCCCGGCGATCAATCGCCGGGCTAAGGTCAACCGAGCCCGGTGAACCGGGCTGCGAGTCGGCCCGATTGAGTCGGCTTTCAGCCGACTTCGTTGTTTTCAGCCCGGAGTTTCCAACTCCGGGCGTTGCTCCGGGCGTTGCTAAGTCAACCACACCAACAGCCCGGCCAGCTTATTCCCCTTCTCCGCCGCTGCTGTCAGTCGGGGGCGAACGAGCGTATCCAATCCGAAGATGCGGCCCGGGGCGAAGGCGAACACGAGGAACGACAGCACGACCATCAGATTGTAACTCCACTCCCATTCCAGCGGATTGCCGATCCCCGCCAGGCCGATCCACAATTGGGCTGACTGAGCAATCGCAATCAGTCCGCCGAGTCGGCTGAAGAGGCCGAAGAAGAGACTGACGAAGATGAAGGCTTCCATGCCGAAGACGGCGTAGCCGAACCAGCGAATGTTGGGCTTCACGAAGGCGTCGAGGAATGCACCGTTGCCTTTGGCGATGAAGCCGATGTCAATGGCGATCTCCGGCCCGCCTTTGTTGTCGAGATTGGCGGCGAGGATCGGGCGGGCGCGCTGTGACCAGACCGACTCGACGCCGATCCAATCGCACAGACCGCTGGTGCGTTGCAGTTTGCCGTTGGCGTCGGCGGCGGTGAACTTGAAGTCGGGCGGGCAACCGAATGTGGGCGGCGTTTTCCACCAGAGTTGTGTGAAGAAGAGGTAGGCCAGCGCGATGCGCCCGACCACGAGCACGATCTTCTGCAGGCGCTCTTCCCAGTGTTTGATCACGGCATTCATTGCAAGGCTCCTTTTTCCCGCAGGCGCGCGGCGTGGAGTACGGCGATCACCGTCACGCCTTCGGCGTGTCACGGATTTCGCTGGCGTCCACCATCGCCAGCACGTCGTCGAACGGCAGGACGGCGCGCTCGAAGAACTCTGTCTCGTCCGGCGGCAGTGAGGCGGCATTGAGATCGTAGCCGAGGTAGAGATGGCCGATCTCGTCGGTGACGCACTTGGTCGTGTAATAAGTGCTTACCTGAGTCAGCCGCCGGGCGCGATAACCCGCCTCTTCCATCAATTCGCGCTGGGCCGCCTCTTTCGCACACCGCCGGTCGGCATTTCCCAGCGGTGACTTTCTCTTTGTGGATAGCGATACTGGCGGAGCATCAACACGTGATCGGCATCCACTAACGGCAGGACGCCGACGCATTGACCGAACTCGCATACGCCGTAGATCGTCGTGTGGCCGTTCGGCAGCTCGGCGATGTCCTCGCGCAGGCGCATCCATCTATTGCGGTAGACCTCTCGCGTGCTCAGAGTCTTCCAGGGTAGAGGAGGCATAATTTCTCTCTGATGCTATTTCAATTCTATCGGCACGACGGTAATCGCGCTTCCCGCGAGCGGGATTTGCTTTTCACTGCCCGGCACACGCAGTATCGCGGGTATGCCCGGATCGTAATCCAAGACGAGCGCGTTGAGTTGCCCGCCCTGCCGGTACACATCAGCGACAAGACCGCTATCCGCCGAGAGCAGACTCATCGAGGCAGGGCGCGAAGCCGCGTCGCTGGTCGGCTGGCAAGTCGTCCCGCGGAACGGGATTTGAACGCACGTTTGGCCGCCGGCGCGCCAAACGGGGATCAACGGTTGATTGAAATCGTAGGCGGCTTGCCAGATTGGATCGTTGTCCGGGCCGTGCGGCAGATAGGCGTACCGCAGAGTGTGAACCTCGCGGTCGGTCACGCCCTCCTCGTCTTCCGTCACGTCGCGCGCGAGCATGAGATTGAGCGCGTCCGTGCCGCCGAGGCCCTGCAGGCCGTGCGTGATCAGCGCCAACCCCTCGTCACTCGAAGTCACGTCGCTCCAATACGTGATCGGATAGAAAATCTTGCGGCGATACGTCACGTCGCCGGGCACGATGGGTTGGTTGTCCATCGGATGCTCGAAGGCGGTGAAGCCCAGATCGTCGGTGCGCGTTTGGGCGCGGAGCGCCGTCGGAGTCTGAACGAGCGCCGTCGTTTCGGGGAGCGCGGCGATCTCCAGCGAGATTTCGATCAGCGGGCTGTCGGCGCGGAGCGTGACCGTTTTGGTGATCGGCTGATCGTCGAGGCTGAATGCGATCTGCGCGCGGGCGATCAACGGCCCTTCGGCCAGAACATCGATCTTCGCCGTGACATCGCTTTCGCGTGCCCGCGCCGCGCCGAAGTGCGCGCCGTAGACGTCGCCGCTGTCGTCGAGATACGCCACGTCGTCGCCGTAGCCGGCCAGCAATTCGGGGCCGCCCGTGCGGGCCAGGTCGGCGAACGCGCCGCCGTGCGCCGGATCGAGCGTCACGTTCACCAATCCGTTGTTGAGGATCACCCGCCCATCGCGCTCAGATACAGTCGCGGGATGCTCGGCTTTCGTTTCAGCATCGGCGGGCGTTGTGTAGCCAATAGCGGAAACGTCGGCGGCAAGGAAGGCTACCGTTTTCGCGTCGAGTCGTTGCGCCGCCGCTGGGAGCGCGGGCAGCGGGCCGCGCAGCTCGACCACTTCGCTCCGAGGCCACGAGGTTGGATTGAATACGATGAACGGCGCGGGCACGCCATCTGCGATCTGGGTCACTGTGGTGGAAAGATCGGCGACGGCGGAGTCGAGCGTTTGCTCGAAGCGAGGCCGCTGAGTTTCAGCCCAGACCGAGTCGAAGCTGACCGCGCCGATGTTGTCGTAATGCGCGTTGACGGCGGCGGCCTGCCACGCAGCGGATTCGGGCGCGTCGAGGAGCAATCCAAATTTGTCGGCGGCGGTGAGGAAGTATTCGCTCTCTTTGTCGGCGATCTTGGCGAACGGGCGTGTGGCGTAGAAGGCTTGCCAGACGGGGTTGAGATCAACGGTCACTTCTGGCATGTCCTGTGCCGCAAGGTAGCGGAAGGCCGTTGCGGGATCGGCCATCACGAGGATCGTCTTGCGATCGGCGGCGTTCCACTTTTCGACCAGCGCCGGAAGATTGGGTAGAGGATCAATGAAGTCGGAACCCATCGGCAGGAAAACGTACTTCGAGTCGGTGCGCTTGAACTGCGCCTCGACGACGTTGCGGAGCGCGATGATTTGCTGCCCCTCGTCGGGCAAGCGGTGGATCGCGTCCCACGCGGTCGGGTACGAAAGGTAGGCGACGAGCACGCGAGCCGAAGAGGCCGGCGTCTTCCAGTAGAAAGCGTGCGGCAACGGCGTGCAGTCCTGATAGTCCGGGTCGCACCGACCCTGCCAGCGGCCAATGAAGAGATAAGGAATATCGAAGCTGGAGAGGAATAGCGGAAGCGCCGCCGAGTTGCCGAAGGCGTCCGATTGCCAGGCGGTGTGCGGCACGAACTCCGGGCCGAACGTATCGGCGATCCACTGTTCGCCGAGCTGCAGGTTGCGCGCTTGCACCGCCGGAGCGACCAGACTCGTCTCGGGCTGGGTGATACCGGCCCAGGCAAACGTGAGCTGCCGCTTTTGGACGAGGCTCTTGAGATCGGCGCGGTACGCGGGAAAGGTATCCCAGAAGTGTTGAACGAACAGCGTTTGCTCGAACGTGTAGCGGAACTGCGGAGATTCCTTCGCCATCTGAACGGCGGCGAGGATATTTCCGTCGGAGCGTTTGACGTAAGCCGGAAAAGATTCGTGCCAGTCGGTATCCCAGTGCGAGAAGGGAATGACGAACACGACTCGCTCCGCGCGCGCGATCAGGCTTTGAGTCTCCGCGTCGAAGTTGAGCGACTCGACGGGCGGAGTCGCGCTCGTCGCCACTTGGCCTTTCCCGGCGCAGGCAGGCAGAACGATGACGAAGGCCAGCGACAGGCAGCACACAAGGTGACGGCGCGTCATTGCGTTCCGGCGGCAATCGGTCGCGCCGTGCTACCAGACCACCAGCAGAGTTTCAGTTCGTCGGACGCCCACGGCGCCCGCTATGCCGGTCGTCACTCAATTGCCGAGCGATTGCAGATCGGGACTTTCTACGAAGGCGATCAGGTCGTAGCGCCCTGTGACGGCGTGGACTTGCTTGATGACCGAGCCCTCAAGTTCCATGTCCGACAATTCTTTGATCAGGTCTTGCACGCGGGTGGGTTCGGCTTCGATGAGAACGTAAGCGTAGATCATTGCGGCTCCTTTACGAGGGAAATAAAGGAAACCGGGAACGAAAGGAAATTTCCTTCAGTTCCACGTTTCCCTTATTCCCGTTTGTTGTTGCGCTTCTCCCGGAAGCGTTCTGTCACCCTCAAGTAAACGTCATCAACGGCACTGCGCCGGTTGCGAGGATGGCGTCGAGTTGGCTTTGCACTCGCTCGACCGCCGGCGCGAGCGGGAGGAATTTCTTGCTCACCTGCATGTCGGCGTCGGTGGACAGTGGGTGCCAGAACACGCCGTCGAGGTTCACCGTGATCTCCGGCACGAGATTGTGCATCCCCAGTTCGAGACCTTCTTTGGAGTAGCCGCGTTTGGCGAGCGGGCGGACGAAATGATCTTCGTCGGGGATGCCGAGCGAACGGTGAAACGCGCAAAGCGAGTCGAGATGAGCCGTGTTGGCCGGGGTCTCGGTCGTGCCGAGGCGCACGCGGAAGCCGCGCTCCTGCAAGAGGCAAATGCCTTCGATCGTCTTTTTCCACGCGCCCGCCCCGCGATAGGCGTCGTGATCTTCGGGCCGTCCGCCGTCGAGACTCACTTGCACGATCAGGTTGTCATCCGCAATCGCGGCGAGTTTGTCCAGCCGCGCGCCGCGCAGGAGCATCCCATTAGTCAGCACGGTCGTCTTCACCCGCGCCGAAGAGTAGGCCAGCATCTCGTAGATGTCGTTGAGCAGGAATGGCTCGCCGCCGGTGAAAAGGACGTCGCTGAAGCCGAGCGCCACGGCTTCGTCCACCAGCCGCTGGACGTTGGCGAGGCCCAGTGCCCGGCGGGGCGCGTTCGGGCTGGACTTGGCGACGCAGTACGAACAGCGCAGATTGCAGTCGTAGTTGGTGTAGAGCCACAGTTTCCACTGAAACGCGGGAGGAGAGCAGACTTGATGCTTAGGAGAAGAGTCGTTCATGGTAGATGGCGTATGGCTGATGGCATATGGCTTATGGGACGAAGCATGAACAAAGGACGCCGTGCGATAGGCGATATGCGATGCGCGATAAGCGATACGCGATATGCTAAAGGCTCCAGTGAACCCCACATCCGGCGCAAGCAGGATGCGGCTTGTCGCTCAACAACTGCTCGCGCCAGCCTTGATAACGCTCGTCGTTCCACAGGTCGTCGAAGGGCCGGTCGAACACGTTGCCGAGTTTGAGTGACTCGTAGTCGCTGGTGGCGAACGGAGAGATACAGCAAGGCAGGGCGTTGCCGTTGGCGGTGATGTAGGCCGTCGTCCACGGGCGCATGCAGGCCGACCACGGGCGGCGCTGGTCGTCCGGCTTGAGACTGCGCCTGGCCGTCGTCGCGCCCGAACCAAGCAGGGCAACACCGAGCCGCTGCGCCAACGACTCGCTCTCGGCGACGACGCGATCCACTTGCTCGTCGAAGTTTGCGTAAACGCCGTGGCCCCCGCCCATCATCCCCGGCGCGTCCGCCTCACCCGCGTAGTAAACCATTCTCTGAAGATACACTTCGGGCACAGCCATATGCGCCGCGAGTCGCACCACGTCCGGCAACTCGGCGATGTTCTCGCGCATCCCGGTCATCCACAACGAAACGCGCGGGGTGGCGGCGCAGAGTTCCTTTTGGATTTCGACAAAGCGTTTGAGATTGGCGACGAGTTTGTGAAGAAGCGGCGCGCCACGAATACGGGCGTAGGTGATCGGATCGGCCCCGTCGAGCGAAACGCGGAGTTCGTCCAGCCCGGAGGCGATCAATTTGCGCGACCACCCCTCGTTGAGCAGGGTGGCGTTGGTGTTGAAGAGGACGACGACGCCGAGCGCCTTGAGATGCGCGATCATGCGCGGCAGTTCTTTGTTGATCAGCGGCTCGCCGATGCCGTGCAGGACGGCGCGTTCCATGTCGGGGAACTGCTCAACGATGCGGCAGAAGTTCTCCCACGACAGCGTCATCGGTTCTTCGTAACTATTGAAAGTGCGCGGGCAGGTTTCGCAGAGCAGGTTGCAGTGGTTGGTGACTTCGATGAAGACGTTTCGGGGCCGTATCGCAGCGACGGTGGTGCGCGTCTCCGGCGCAACGGCCTGATAGGCGGCGGGCAGGAACTCACGGCCCTCGCGATCCGGCAAATGAAAAGCCTGCGGCGGGGCGGATTGCAAATGGATGATTGCCGGCACGCGGCGAATTATAGATGCGATTTATTACGGGAGTATTACGAAAGGGGGATCGCAGTCGCCTCTGTTTTCTCAACCCTTTTCAACTTCTCCTCCGCCTCCAGCCTCGTTACTTGCATCGACTCTTCAAAATATGGATACGCCAGCCAGGCGCACATCACGCCGAAGAGGCCGCCGGTGAGCGTGCGGAGGAAGGGCGTGCTCTCACGAAAGGGCAGCCAGCTGAAGGGCGGGATCAGATTGACGGGCGGCTGGCTCAGCAATTGAGAGAAACCGTCGAGCGCGATCGGGACGACGCCGACGATCACAAAGGCGAGCCAGTGCAGCTTGGGGACGCGCGGGCCGAGGACGCCGAAGATCAGACCGGCGAGGAGAATGCCGCCGTAGATCGCCACGTCGCGCTCGCAGAAGGCGACCTTGTATCCCATCTTCGCGTCCCCAAGAAAATTCTTCGCCTGCCAACGCCCCTCGATTGAATATGGCTCGATGCCCGTCCGCGCCTGAAACTCCGGCGCTTCGTAAAATGGCTTCTCGCCGAAGAGGAACCACGAGCGGTAGCCGAGTTGATGGCACAGCGGCGCGTAAACGATGTAGATGCCCTGCGCCGCTCGTGGCAGACCGGCGACCATGAGAACCGGCGCGAGGAACGGCAGACCGACGTATGCGGCGAAGAAGAGATTGAAGGCCGCGATCCAATGGTGGGTGAAGGCGGCAATCGCGCGATCGAGGCTCAGAACAACCGATCTCTGCCAGCCGGTGACTCTCATGGCAGAATCTTCGCAAGGTTGTCGTCCAACTGCCTTTCGGTCATCGCGCCGATGTGGACGACTTTGATCACGCCTTTGCCATCAACGAAGAACGACGTGGGGTAGCCGCGAATCTGATATAGGTCTTGCACTTTCGCTCCCGGATCGAGCAGGACGGTGAAACTCAACTTGAACGTCCTGGCGAAATCTTCGACGTCGGGCTTCGGCTCGTCGGCGTCAACGGCGTAGACCATCAGCCCCTTTGCCTGATTTGACTGATAGCGCGCTTCGATGGCCGGCATCTCGACCCGGCACGGGCCGCACCATGTCGCCCAAAAATTGATCAGCAGGGGATGGCCTTTGGCGTCGGCGATGGTGTGATAGTTTCCGGCGGTGTCTTGAAGGTGAAAGTCGGGGGCCGGCGCGCCGACGACCGGCGCGGGAGCGATCACCTGCGGCGTGCCGGGGTCGCCGATCACCGCGCCCTGTGCTCCCCTCGCAGGGGGCAGGCCGAACAAGACGATCAAGCCAACGGCGAGGCCGATCAACAGTCCCCCGCCGACGATCAACAGCGGTGTGCGAGCCGAAGGAGACATCTCTAGCCTCTGGCCGCTGCCTCCGCCTGCCTCACTGCATGCCCGCTCAGGTAGCCGAGATAAGCCGGGACGAGCGGGAGAACGCACGGCGAGAGAAACGAGAGCAGTCCGGCGGCGATCGCGATCAGGTAACTCGGCGCGGCCTGCGCGCCCGAGGCCGGGTTGAAGTCGAGATACAGCCCGTTCCGAAGCGCCCAACTTGCGATGGCGGTCATGTTGTTCGTGACCATCAGCACG
>JACQED010000127.1 GCA_016200785.1 Chloroflexota bacterium | reverse complement strand
TGATTGACAAGCGCGGCCACATTCGCTACCAGCACATCGGCGAGGGGCGCTACGACGAAACCGAGGCGGCGATCCAGACGTTGCTGGCCGAGTCGTATCCGTGACGTGATCTGTGCTGCGTGCCACATGAGTAGACCGTCGTTGCTTGCCGCCGCCGCCCTCCTGATCCTATCCGCCGCCTGTTCGCCTTCTTCAACTCCGGCGGTCGTTCTGCCGCCGCCGGCAGTTTCAACTAAAGACAATGCAGTGATTCAGCCAGCGACCGCTTCCGCAACTGCGCCGGCTGTTGGCGTAGCCCAGGCAGCGCCGTCTAGCGGCCAACCTTCTGCCGGGGCCGCGCTCCAGGGCGCATTCGTTAAGGAAGAGGTGAATGTCACCGGTTCCTTTACGTTGAATCCGGCGACGGGCCGGCTGGTTTTGAGCGATGACTTCGGCGTCGTGCCCGGACCCGATCTGTACGTCGTCCTGTCCGGCGCGGGCGACCTGACTGCCGACTATCACGCCTTCAGCCGCATGGTCACCAGTTCGGCCAAACTCAACCTCGGCCTGCTTGCCCGAACTACGGGCGCGCAGACGTACATCGTGCCTGAGGCAACCGATCTAACACAGTTCAAAACCGTGGTCATCTGGTGCGAGTCGTTCAGCGTGGCCTTCGCCGCCGCGCCGCTCAGCGGGCCGTGAAAGACCGGAGCGATGCGGCGCGTTTCCCTGCTGGTTCGATCGGTCTTCGTGATGGCGGAAGGTCTCGTCCTCTTGAGTGCTTGCTCGCCCTCACCCACCAGCCCGGCCACGCCGCAGATCGAAAACGGTGACGGCCTGTCTGCCGCTGCCTCCACACCCTCCCCCGGTGCGTCGCTTCCCGACGGCGAAGCCGCCAAACTCATGGTTGACCTCTCCGCCGGCGACGCGGCCACTGCCCGCGCAGCGCTGGACAAGGTTCTGGCTGCGCGCGATAGCCGTTTTGTCGCCGTCCTGCTCGAACTGATGCGCGCCAACGAAATCGGCATCGTCGAGGGGGCGGGCTATCGCACTCATGTCGCCGGGCTTGAAACACTCTCCGGCCAGTCGTTCGGCCCGAATTGGCCCGCCTGGATCGAGTGGTACGGCGCGACCGACCTCGTCCCCCCGCCCGGATTCACCGGCTGGAAAGGCAAACTGCTGGCGCGGATCGATCCCCGCTTCGGCGAATTTCTGCGGGACGACGCAGCCTCACGCATCCGCGTCGAAGAGATCCAGTGGGGCGGCGTGCGGGTGGACGGTATCCCGGCGCTGGACAACGCGGCGATGGTCCCCGCCGCCGACGCGGATTATCTTGAACCGGACGAGGCCGTCTTCGGCATTTCGATTAACGGCGACTCGCGCGCCTACCCGCTGCGCATCATGGACTGGCATGAAATGGCGAACGACGTGGTCGGCGGTGTGCCGGTTTCGCTGGCGTATTGCACGTTGTGCGGCGCGGGCATCGCCTATGACGGGCGCGCCCCCGACGGCAACACCTACACCTTCGGCTCATCCGGCTTCCTCTTTCGCAGCAACAAACTCATGTACGACCGCGAAACGCGGACGCTGTGGAATCAACTGACCGGCGAGCCGGTGCTGGGCGACCTGGCGGCGACCGGCGTGAAATTGAGTCTTCTGCCCGTGGTGCTGACCACCTGGGCCGACTGGCAGGCGCAGCATCCCGATACGGTAGTGCTCGATATTAATACGGGTTACAGCCGGCCCTATGAGCCGGGCGCGGCCTACGGCGATTACTTCTCGTCGGCGGATACAATGTTCCCCGTCTGGCGGCGCAGCCGCCGGCTGCCCGGCAAGGCGCGGGTGTATGCGCTCCACCTCGACGGCGTGCCCAAAGCCTATCCTCTCGAAGCGCTGGTCGCCGAGCAAGTCGTGAATGACACTGTCGGCAGCACACCAGTGGTGCTGGTCGCCCGGCGGGGCGCGGTCACCGTGACTGGCGAGAGCCTGCGCGCCGGGGCGGTAACTTACGAGGCGGGTGGCGAAGTGCGGGCCTTCGATCGCGGCCAGGAAACTTTCAGCCCTGGCCCCGATGCCGACACCGTTCTTGACTCCGCTGGCCGCCGCTGGCGCGTCACCGAGGAGGCATTGGTCGGGCCGGAGGGTGAGAGCGCGCCGCGCGTCAACGGGCACCTCGCCTATTGGTTCGGCTGGTTCGCATTTTTCCCGCAAACTTTGGTCTACGGACAGCCGTAAGACTCTCGTAACCCTCCTGCAAGTCGGGCGTAAGAATGCCCGGCTAGAGTGGCGTGAAATCCCAATTCACCCTAGCAGGAGGAGATTCCAAATGAACGCTCGATTTTACCCATTGAGGGTCGGCTTGATGCTGACTGCGTTGATTCTCAGCGCGTGCGGTGGCGTGGCCGCCACGCCCACCGAAGATGCCGCCGCCATGGCAGCCGGTCACGCGACTGAAACCGCCCAAGTCGAGTCGGCCATGGCGGTAGCGCACGCGACTGAAACTGCCCAAGTCGAGTCGGCCATGGCGATAGCGCACGCGACTGAAACCGCCCAAGTCGAGTCGGCCATGGCGGCAGCGCACGCGACCGAGACGGCCACTGCCGAGGCCGCCATAATGGCAGCGGCCCACGCCACCGAGACCGCCCAAGCGCCCAGGATCATCAACCTGACGCAAGGCTGGTATCAGGACCGGCAGACGTTCTACTACGACTTCGGCTCGAACTCCCCGGTGCTGAATGAAGGGAAGCAGGTGGGCGTTGCTCCCCTCTACGTGTTCGTCACCGGCTTCGACGCGCAGGGCAAGCCGCAGTTCCTGGCGGGACAGCACAACATCGTGAGCGCTATCCCGGGTGAGAAAGGCTACAGCGACTTGTGGCGGGTCAACTTCGTCGTCGTCCCCTCGACCTATGTGCCAGACACGCTCAAATCGGTTGCGGAAATCATGGGTGGCGGCTTCGAAGTCAAAGAGTCGGACGTGTTGGTCAACTGTCCGGTCGTGCCGAAGGGCAGCGGGCTCGCAGAGGGCACGCCGGGCTTGACTCAGGGCTGGTATAATGGCGAGGCGATCTACTACTTCGACTTCGGCCCGAACCCGGCCGACACAGCCCCGCTCTACGCCTTTATCACCGGCCTTGACGCCAACGGTAACCCTCAGTTTGTCGAGGGCCAGCAAAACGTGCTGAGCGTCATCCCCGGCGATGAGGGCTATAGCGCCTTCTGGGATGTGAACCTGGTCAAGGTGCCGGCTGGCTACCAACCCAACAGTATCAAGAACGTCGCCGAGATCATGAGCGGCGGTTTCGAGATCGTCCATCCCGGTATCGTGGTGAACTGCCCGGTGGCGCGAACGGCCTCGCCTTAGCCCTCAACCGAAAACCGGACTCTGCCGAGCAACGTCCCGAAGGCCTGGAGCCTTCGGGACGTGTTCGAAGCCATCTCGACGACCGCCCTGTCGGCAGCCCCGACGCCGCTACCCCCGGCCATCCAGACTTTGCTGGCCGAGTCGTATCCGTAACGTGATGAACAACACGAATCATAACCGCGACTTCACGCTCCTGATTGGCGGCGCTCTGCTCGGCAACTTCGCCAGCGCCGCCGTCATCTTCTTTTACTTCGCCTACATTGACCTGGAAACGTTCCGCGTCAACCGGGCGTTCTGGCGCGGCACGCAGATCGATTGGACTACCTTTGTCGTCGTCATGCTTCTGCTGGGCGGGCTGGCCTGGCTGAGCGACGCGCTCTACGCCCGCCCGCTGCGCGAATGGGATCGGCGGCTCGCCGATGGCGAATCGGCGGCAAACGTTCCCGACGCGGTGCGCCGCCGGGCCGCCAACTTGCCGCTCTTCATGGCGCTCGTCAGCCTGGGAATGTGGGCGGCCGCCGGCTTATTCTTTGGCGGGGGCGGCCTGAAATTCGGATCGACGACTGTGCCAATTTTCTGGCGCACCTTTCTGGGCGCGGCGGTAGTCGGCGGCCTGACCGACTTGCTGCTGGTCTTCCTGTTTGTGGAAAGCCTGTGGCGGCGACACCTGCCTCGCTTCTTCCCGGCCGGCCATCTCAGCCAGGCTCAAGCGCCGCGCATCAGCGTGGGCCTGCGCCTCGCCGCCGGGTTGCTGCTCACCGGCGTCATGCCGCTGATCGTGCTGGGCGCAGCCGCGCGCAACAGCGCGCTCGACATCATGCAGGGTGGCATAGACCCCTACGAGATACTGCGCCGGCTTGAGACGACCGTGCTCTTCATCGTCGGGGTTGCCCTCGTCAGCAATCTCGCCCTCAGCCTGCTGACCGCGCGTAGTTTGCTCCAGCCGCTCGGCGCGTTGACCCGCGCCATGCGGCGGGTGGCCGGCGGCGATCTGAGCATGCGCGTGCCGGTGGACTCGAGTGACGAGATCGGCGGACTGGCCGACCGCTTCAACGACATGCTGGCCGACCTGCAGCAGGCCCAGCGCATGCGCGACCTGTTCGGCAAATACGTCAGCCGGGAGGTGGCGGCGCAGGTGCTCAAGGACGGCGCAATGTTGGGCGGGATAAGCGTGCAGGCCACTGCCCTGTTCGCCGACATCCGCGATTTCACCGGCCTGGCCGAGCGGCTGCCGCCACAGGAAGTGGTCGGACTGCTCAACCGTTACTACACCCGCATGGTGGACGTGATCGTGGCCGAAGGCGGCATCGTGAACAAATTCGGCGGCGACTCGCTGCTGGCGATCTTCGGCGCGCCCATCCGCCAGCCGGATCACGCCCTGCGCGCCGTCCGCGCCGCCTGGCAGATGACGCGCGCGCTGGCCGAGGTCAACGCCGAACAGATGAGCCTGAGTATGCCCACGCTGACCATCGGCGTCGGCATTTCCTCGGGCGAAGTCGTCGCCGGGAATGTGGGTGGCGAGGCGCGTCTCGAATACACGGTGATC
>JACQED010000156.1 GCA_016200785.1 Chloroflexota bacterium | reverse complement strand
CCCTCTTCGGCGTCGGGGCCCCAACGGACGCAGCTGCCAACGCCGTGCGCGCCGGTCTTGAAATGTTGACGGCCGTCGAAGCGATGCAACCCTACTTCCAGGCCCAGTTCAAGATCAACCTCCGTATCGGGATTGGGATTCACTACGGCACGGTCGTGCTGGGCGCGATCGGCGCGGGCGACCGCCGGCAACTCACCGCCATCGGCGACGCCGTCAACCTCGCCAGCCGCATCGAGAGTGCCAACAAAGAGGCCGGGACGCAGTTGCTCATCTCCGAACACGCTTACGAGCAAGTCAAGGATGGGATCGTCGTCGGGCGTCGCTTTGATCTTCCGATCAAAGGCAAGACGGGCACATACGCACTGCACGAGGTCACTGGGCTGAGCGCGAGGCCATAGCCTGGCGGTTGTCCTGGTAAACTGGAACACCGCGATTGAACAAACCCAATTGACCGAGGTGATCACGATGACGACTGCGACAGTTCCCGAAACCGTCGAATTCCGCGCCGAGATCCGGCAACTGCTCAACATCCTCGTCCATTCCCTCTACACCGACCGCGAGATATTCTTGCGCGAACTGGTGTCCAACGCCTCTGACGCGTTGAACCGCATCCAGTTCGAAATGCTCACCGAGCGCGACATGCTCGACCCGGAAGCCGAACTTGCCATCAAGATCACGGGCGATCCGAAAGAGCGTACCCTGACGATTGCCGACACCGGCATCGGAATGACGCGCGAGGAATTGGTCGAGAACCTCGGCACGATAGCCCATTCGGGCGCGGCGGCGTTTTTGCAGTCCCTGCAGAACGGGAAGAGGCCAGCCGATCTCATCGGCCAGTTCGGTGTCGGCTTCTATTCTGTCTTCATGGTGGCCGAAGAAGCTCGCGTCGTCTCGCGCTCCTACCGCCCCGACGCGAGTGCATGGGCGTGGACTGCGAGCGGCGGCGACAGTTACACACTTGAGCCAGCCGATAAGTCGGAACGCGGCACGACGATCCACGTTAAACTCAAAGGGGACGCGGCGGAATTTGCCGAGGCCCATCGGCTGGAACAGATCGTCCGCAAGCACTCGGACTTCGTATCGTTTCCCATCTATGTTGGCGACCACGCGCAAGCCGCCAACCGGCAGACCGCGCTGTGGCGGCAGGCATCCTCCGAGATCACCGACGAGGCCGCCGGTGACTTCTACAAGCAACTCACGCTCGACTTCGAGAAGCCGCTGGCGCGCATTCATCTGAACACCGATGCCCCGGTGCAAATCCATGCGCTGTTGTTCATTCCGGCCAAAGCCGAGCGCGGTCTTCTCAGCCTGCGCAAAGAGGCCGGCCTGAAGTTGTACTCGCGCAAGATTCTCATTCAGGAATACAGCAAAGACCTCCTGCCGCAGCATTTGCGTTTCGTGGACGGCGTAGTGGACTCAGAAGACCTGCCGCTCAATGTCAGCCGCGAGTCGGTGCAGGCGGACAAAGTCATGGAGCGCATCCAGACCGCGCTCACCCACAAAGTCGTGGACACGCTCAAAGACCTCGCCGCACAAGACGCGGAGAAATACCGCCAGTTCTGGAAGCAGTACAGCCCCTTTATCAAAGAGGGCATGGCGACCGACATCGGCGCGCGCGACAAATTGATCCCGCTCCTGCGCTTTTACTCCTCGCGAACCGGCGATAACGAACCGGCCTCGCTGGCTGAGTACGTGGGCCGGATGCCCTCCAAACAACGCGCGATCTATTTCATCCTGGGCGACGAGGTGAAATCTGTCGCGCGCAGTCCACACCTCGACTACTTCCGCGAGGAGAACATCGAAGTGCTGTTTCTGGTTGATCCGCTGGACGGTTTCATGCTGGCCGGCTTGCAGACCTACGAGGGCTTCCCGCTGAAAAACGTGGACGACGCGGGACTTGACCTGCCGGAGAGCGGCAAAGTGAAGGATAACTCGGACGCCATCCCACCGGCCGAGTTCGAGGCGCTCGCCAACCGCATCAAGTCGCGCCTCGGCGACCGCGTGACCGACGTGCGCGCCTCCGACCGGCTGGTTGACAGCCCCGCGCGGCTCGTCTCGCCCGAAGACGCCCCTCGGCGTGAAAGGGAACGCGTGCGCCGCTTGATCGACAAAGATTACACCGTGCCGAAGAAGATACTGGAGATCAACCGGAAACATCCGCTCGTCAAGAACCTCGCCGGGTTGATCGCGACTAAAATGTCGGATTCGGTCGTAGACGATTGTAT
>JACQED010000154.1 GCA_016200785.1 Chloroflexota bacterium | reverse complement strand
TGAAGGTATCGCGCCCGACGACGCACATTTGCAGGCAGGTGTTCTGGGCGACCATCGTGTTTTCCATGAGCGTCGTCATGAACAGCGCCGCGCGGAAGGGCAGGAAACAGCCGTCGCCGACGGTTGACAGCATGAGTTGACAGCCTTCGGAGATGTTGACGTGCGATCCGATCTCACAATTCTGGATAACCACTCCCGCGCCGATATTGCAGTTGTCGCCGATCGCCGTCGGGCCGTGAATCACCGCCGTGGGATCGATCACACAATTGCGCCCGACCTTCACCAGTTTCGAGGAGGACAGGACTTGCTTTTGCTCGTACAGCGCGCGCCACAGGATGCGGAGTTTGAAGAGAGCATCGTTGACCAGCTGATCTTCCACCCGGCGGACGCGCCCGAACAGGCCGAAGACGCAGTCCGCAATGAAGATATGCACCCAATGGTCAATGGCGATAGCACTGTGTACCGGGACCTGAAATACCAGATCGCCCTGTTCCTTGGCCATGTAACTCGGGATGTGATAATAGCCGATCTCGCGCGGCTCGAAAGGAATGACGACGGGTTTGACCGGCGCGCCCGGCTCGACGCCGCGCGGAAAGTACCACAGGTCGGCGTAATACAGATCGCCGTCGCGGCAATACGAGTCGGAGAGCGGCAGGGCGTGTTGGACGAAGGCGCGGTCGTCTGCCGGAATGGCGGCGCGGCACGGGCCGCCGGCGGCTCTGGCTCGACTCATGAAATGGGCGAGAAAGCCTTCGTCGAACCAAAGATTGTCGGCGTGAACGAGCGATTCGACGCCATCAGCCGGGATGGCGGAAAGGTCGGCCGCTTCACGCTCTTCGGTCGTGAAATGCGCGAGGCTGTCCCGTTGGTGAAGCCAGAGCGGCTTGTTGAAAACCCGCAGGTCGCGGGCGGGTTCATTGAAAGGATTGACGAAGCGATCGCGGCGCAGAATGACTTTTCGCATCGCGCCCATGTTAGCGCAAATGGCCTCAATACGCCAATAGGCCGCGCGTAGGAATGTCGTTAGTGTAGTCTTAACCAAACGGGGAAAGTTCTGGAGCGCTGCGAGGTCACGGGTGAACGACACGCTTCGCCTGGCATCCGTCTCACTCCAGCGGCACTTTGTCGATCGCGATCGTGCAGTTCTCGTCGCCGCAGGCGATGCACGATGTCTCCTGCACGTTGAAGTTCTTGCCCCCGCTCACCCAGAAGATGGACTCCTGAATGATGCCGATGGCGAGGTAACAACACGGCGAGTCGGTGTGGCGGCCGAGGCACAACGGGCAGCGTTCGATAATCCACAGGATACGGTCTTCGTCCTCGCTCAACCGGACCACCTGGTCGGTGTATTTATTGAACGTGTCGGCAAAGACGTCCGCGCCGGACCTGAGTTTCATGCCCAGCGGCAGGAGGCGAAAGGCGAGGTCGGCGATGCCAAGCACCGGGCCGAATTCTCGCAGGCCGTACTTGAAGCAGGCTCGCCCGGCGCGCAGCGCCAGTCCGCGCCCCCCGCGCGGCCCGTACATTTCGTCGAGCGACTTCTGGATCGCGCCGATTTCTTCAAAAGAAAATTGCCGGTCAAGATTGCTGGGCGGGTAGTTGTTGACCAGGTGGCGCAGGTGAGCAAGATTGAGCACCGCGTTCACGCCGTTGTGCCCGATCACTTCTTCCAGCGCCAGCAGGATGATCCGCCCCATTTTGTTGGGGTAGAAGTATTGGGGCTGAGCCGCCGAAGGCAGGTCCACGGCCTAAGCTTTCCCATCCAAAAAGGACTTGAGCACGCTGTTGAACCGATCCGGCTCGTCGAGCATCGGGAAGTGACGAGAGCCGTCGAGCACTTCGATGCGCACCTGCTTCGCGCCGGCCGACAACACCTTATGCTGATTCGGGTCCACGATGTTGTCTCCGCTGCCGTAGACGCCCATCACCGGCATTCTGAGTTCGCCCAGCCGGGGCCGCAGGTCGGTGCGCCGCAGGGAGGCAATGCTGAGCAGGAACGATTCCAGCGAAGTGCGCGACAGGTCGCGCTCCTGCATGGCGTACCACTCGCGAGGCCGCTTGGTGATGACGGGAGCGAAGACGCGCAGGCCGAGGCGCAAAATCACCGGCATGTGATAAACGACGAAGGCGACGGGCCGGTAGCCGACCAGCCGGAGGAAGATGCTGAGCGACGAGCCGACCATGGGCGAGCCGACGACGACGACTTTCTGGACGCGGCCCGGGTCGCGGATGGCGACCGACAGGCTGACTGTGCCGCCCATCGAGTGGCCGACGAGCGGAGCCGATTCGATCCCCAGCCGATCCATGAACTGCTCCACCAGGGCGACGAAGTCGCCGATGGCATACGACGCGCGCTTCTTGCCGGACTCGCCGAAGCCCCAGAAGTCGAGGGCATAAGTGCGATAGTGGCGGCCGAGGCTTTCCATGGTCGCCTGCCACGGGGCCCACGAGCCTAGCCAGCCATGCAACAACACTACCGGCGCCCCCTGCCCGTAGGTTTCGTAATGCACGATGCCTTGATCGGTGACGATGGAACTCACGCGGGGACAGTCCTAGTAGAGACGTTCCGCGGTGTAGAGACGTTCCGGCGGAACGTCTCTACGGCAGAACGCCGCTACGCGGCGGATGATTCCATCTCTTCGAGGATGGAATAGAGCAGCTCGAGCAAAACCGTCTTGACGCTCTCTTTGTTGGTGGCGGTGCAGGGCAGGAGTTTCACGGCGCCGTCCAATCGCAAAGCGATACGCAGATCGTCGAGCTCCCAGGCGTCTTCGATATCTTGCTTGTTGGCGGCGACGACGTAGGGAGTGGGCGCGTAAGCCCGGAAGGTTTCGAGGATGCTTTTCGCCTCGCGGAACGTTTCGGGCCGCGTGCTGTCAATCATCACGATGAAGCCCAACATGCCCTCGGACAGGATTTCCCACATGAAGTCAAAGCGCTTCTGCCCCGGAGTGCCGAACAGGTAGAGCACCAGATCGGCGTCCACAGTGATGCGGCCGAAGTCCATCGCGACCGTCGTCGTGTCTTTGACCTTCTCGGCGTCGGACGAGATCTTGCGCTCCGTGGCCACGACGTCGATCTCGCTGATGGACCTGATGAACTCGGTCTTACCGGAGTTGAATGGGCCGGTCACTACCATCTTGACTGTTTGCATGTGGACAAATCCTGAATAACTACATTGAGCGAATACGACTAATGAGACGATTGACCAGCGATTTCTGTTCGGCCGGCGTGCCGGCGGGGGTGGCGGCCAGCCGGCGGCCAGCGGGGGCCGGCAAGGGTTCGCCTGCCGGGCGGACGATCTCCACCAGCCCGGCCTGAAGGAGGCCATACACAATGCGGCGAATATCGAGATCGGTCATATTATTGGCTTTCGCGACCTGCCGCATTGAGTTTTTCGGATTGATGTACGAGACGACTTTCCACTCCTCGACGCTCAAGTTCAGGTTGCGCATGCGGGCGTCGGGCCGGTCGGTGAACTTGAGGGCCATGTCGAGGTTGGGCAGTTCCTCTTGCAGTTGCTCCCACTC
>JACQED010000153.1 GCA_016200785.1 Chloroflexota bacterium | reverse complement strand
CCAACTCGGCCAGCATCGTGCCACAGTCTTCGGCCCCGCGCCCGCGCTCGGCCCAGGCCCGCGCCAGGACGAACCGCAGGCCGAGCGATTCGGCGGCGCTCGCTATCGCATCGGAGTGCGCCGGCGTTGCCGTGATCTTCTGATGGTCGACGACCGTCGTGACGCCGCTCCGCAGATTCTCGACGAGGCCGACCGTCGCCGCGATGCGCGCGTCGTCCGGCGTCATCGCCAGTTGAGCGGGCCAGATGACATCGTCGAGCCACGTGAGGAGAGGCTTGTCACTGCCCAGATTTCGGACGAGGACTTGGCCGAGGTGCGTATGAGCGTTGACCAGGCCGGGCAGGACGAGGTGCCCCGCCGCATCCCAAGTTGAATCGGCGCGGGAGGCGAGGTGGGGTGGGGCGCTCCCCACGCCGAGGGCCGCGATCCGATCACCCTCGACCAAAACGTAGCCAGGGTCGAACGTGTCCGCGGCCGCGTTTAGAGTGAGAATCAGGCCGTTGGCGATGAGGATGGAATTCATGCGAGGCGCGCTGAAAGCGTCTCGAATTATATCCTCGAATGAAGAAATAAGAAGCGCTCCCGGCACGCGACGCTGGTCACGCGATCGGGAGCGGTGGCTGGGTCGTGGGTGAAGCGCGAGCGATCTGGGCGCGCTTGCTGGCAGGTTTCATGACCATTGAGGCTAACACGCGATAGACGGTCAGGAACAACAGACTGCCTCCACTCGTCCAATAAAGACTGCGCGCCCACGTTGTTGCGCTGTCCGTGCCGCTCAGCAACCCGTGCAGAAGCGCAAGCGCGAAGACAGCAAAACTGAGATAGTGGATCAGCCGCCACAGGCGATTCCCCATTTGGCGGCGCGCATAAAAACTCAAGCCAACCAGCGCGAGCAGGTAAAACCCGATTTGTCCAAAGCCGACCCACAGCGGGCGATAGTCTACGCTGGCAAAGGGAAGAAGCACTTGCCGCAGTGTATAGTTGATATACTTGTCGCCCATCAAGATGAGTCCGTGGAATAACGCAAATGCCAACCCCAGCAGGCTCGCATGTTGATGAAGATCGAAGGCGGTCGGCCCGCCGGGCCACACGCGCGCCATTTTGTTCGTGATGATCAGGCCGAGCGCCATCGAAAGCCAGAGCAGGATGTACGCGATGAAGGCACTTGACCGCGAGAGATACCAATAGGCTTTGGGAGCAGAGCCTAACAGGGACGCGCTCAGCCCGGGCAACCACGCCGGCAGCGCGATCGCCGCCGCGAAAGCCCCCAGGGCGACGGCCATCAACATCAACAACAGCGAGTGTAGAGCCATCGCCGGCGGCAGGCCGTCAAGTTCTTCGTTGGAGATAGTGGTATTCATCGTTCAACTCCGCAGGTACTCTTCCATTCGGCGGCTCACAATGATCTGGCCGTCGTCGAGCGCCAGTAGACCGGCGAGCGTCGGGCGCGTGTCGAGCCAATCGAGGCCGGCGAGACTCCCCAGGATGAATGCCGCTTTGGCTGCGGCTTCGGCCTCGCGCGCAGTGGGCGCGACGACCGTTGCGCTCAGCACGTCGGTGACCGCCGGCATGCCCGTGCGCGGGTCAAGGATATGATGCTGGCTCGCGCCGCCCCGTTGCCACTGGCGATAGTCTCGCCCGGAGGTCGCCACAGCGCCGCGTGGGATCATCAGCATTGCAATCTGCTCATCCCGATTGAGGGGATCGATCACGCCGATGGGCCACGGTTTTCCATCGGACTGCGGGCCGCTCAGGGCGATGTCGCCGCCGGCGTTCACGAGCGCCGGCCCGTGCTTCGCCAAGCGATGCACAGCGCGGTCGGCGGCCCAGCCTTTTCCTATTCCCCCAAAGTCCAGGCGCGTGCCCCGGGGTAAGGAGATGGATCGCGATGGGGCATCGAGTCCAATCGCACGCCAATCGTCCGCGCCCCTCGGTGGGGGCAGGGCGACGGTCTGCGCCTGATCGATATTCTCGAAAGAGCGATCGTACCCCGCCGCTTCGAGCGCGCCAAGCAGATTCGGCACGACCAAGCTGTCGCTGTCGCGAGCCGCGCGCACGGCTGCCTCGGCGACATCATAGACGACTTGACTCACGCGCGTCGCTTCGCCGGAGCGGCGATTGAGTCGGCTGAGTTCGCTGTCTTCGCGAAACCGGCTCAATTGCCGCTCCCATTCCTCGAACCAAACCGGGACCTGTGACAGCCTCTCGACGGCGAGCGGCGAGTCCGAGTCGAGCAGGGCCAGCATCCGACAGCCCATCGCGCGAAACTCAATGCGTTGCACGGCGCGGCCTCACCCGGATGATCCCGTGTTCGCGGCGGACCCTCCGCCTCCGCCTCCACCTCCACCTCCCCCTCCGCCGCCTCCACCTCCCCCACCACCGCCCGACGCCGGAGCGGGCGCTTGATCCACAACCGGCGGCGGTGGAGCGCTGACTTCGCGCAAGGCCGGGGCGGGCTGGGGCGCGGCGGGCTGCGGCCCCGCGACCGGCACGACCGGGTTACGCCGCACCACGATCACCGGCGTCGGAACCGGCGGTATCAGAGTCGGCATCGGCGGGAAGTCCAGCGCAACCACGGCCGGGTGGGCGGTGGGCAGGATCACGGTCGGCGCCGGTCGAGGGTTTCGTCGAAGAACGTTCTTGTGTCATTTCAATTCACTCCGGAGTCTGTGGTGTGCCATCTCAAATGCCAGTTGATTATCCGCCACCTTCGCTCTCGCCTCCACCTCCACTGCCGCCACCCTCGTGCTCACCTTCGCCGCCTTCATGCGCGCCGCCGTTCGAGGCCCCGCCGCCACCGCCGTTTGCGATCTGTTGGCCGGCGGGAGCGGCTGGAACGACGGTTGCGCCGTTGTAGAGCACTTGGCCCGTCGTTGCATCCACGTACACCGCGCCGCGATCCAATATCACTTCGTAGGCCACTATGCCCTGAAACTTGACCAGTTCCGGCCCCCGGGTTAATTTTGCGCCGGGCGCCGCAGTGAGCGCGATCAGAGCGGCCTGATCCGACGACACGGCATACGTGGCGGCGGCCGGCTTCGTGGGCGCGATCGTTTGCGCCTGCGGCTGGGCCTTCGTGTTGAGTTGGTCCGCCAGCGCTTGCTGTTGTTGGTAGGCCTCTTCGAGTCGCGCGTTGGCCTGCTGGATCAACTCTTGATATTGCGCTTCCCGCTGTTGGATCAGCGCTTCGACTGCCGGGTCAACGGTGGGGCTGGCGGCGACCGTTGCGGTTGCCGGAGTTGTCGCCGTGGGCGCGGGCACGGCTGAGGCGGCGTTCTGCGCCGTGCGGGCCGCGACTCCGCCGACCATCACCAGCAGAAAGACAGTCGTTGCGATTGCCACGATGAACGCATTACGTTGTGTCATGATTGTCTCCTTTGATTGAACCAGGCGGGCATGGCCCGCGATTTGGTGTGTCGAATACAGTTTACTGAGGCGCGTTTGGGATTTGATTGGAACGCCTGACCCAATCTGCCAATGGAATCCCAAGAATAGACAAGCCGCGTTCGGAAAAATTCAATTGAAGACTAGACTTTAGTGCGCCCCTGCAAAGGCATGGCATCTCTGGCAGACGGCGACGGTCGGCGCCTCTTTGAGAAAGGCAACTTTGGCAACGCCATCGGTGATGTGAGACTGGTGGCACTCCACACAGGTGGCCGCGTTTTTCGGATCGAGGCTTTGCCATTTCGCCAGAAAGACATGGAAGTGATTGTTGAAGTCACGCTTCGCTGTCACCGTGGCGTGGCACTTGAGGCAATTGCCGTCGGCGATGGCAACCGTGACGACGGCCGGGTTTCGATAATGGCCTGACTCGTAGACGAGCAGATCGCCTGCGCCGACCATCATCCCTCCGATTCGCCCGGTGACGCCTGGCCCGCTGTGGCACTGGATGCAAGTGATATTCTTTGCGGCGTGCTTTGAAGCGAGGTCAACGGACGTGGTTGCTATGGCGCGTTGGTAGTAGGCACTCTCGGGTTGCGTGTGACAGGAGGCGCAAAACGCGCTGTTGTCTTCAACATGCGCGATCACCAGTCCCGCGCTGGCGAAAAATGCCATCGCCACGACTGAAACAAATATGGCCGGGCGAAGCCAATTTGGATTAGGCGACTCTGTTTTGTGTCGTTCTCGGCTGTTCATCTATGGTCTCCGTCGCCGCGCACCGACTAGATCGGGGGCGGCTGATATCGTCGAGGCCAAACGATACCCTGCCAACCTT
>JACQED010000152.1 GCA_016200785.1 Chloroflexota bacterium | reverse complement strand
GCCGCCGAGAGCCTCCAGCCGGTCAGCCAGTTGCTTGTCCGCCCCATGCCGCAACAGAAGAAAAACCTCCAACAGTGCCGTCTTGCCCGATCCATTGGGGCCGATCAGAACCGCCAGGTTACGCAGGGGGAGAGTGACGTTGACAAGGCTCCGGTAGCCTTCGACGTGCAGTTCAGTCAGCTTCATTGTTATTTCCCGTCACACTTTCTTCCTCACCACCACCTCAAACGTCTGCGTGTAATACGCGTCCGTCTCGATATTCCAGTCATACTTCTCTTTGAACAGCCGCACGACTTCCTTGCTCGGCTTCACAGCCTGTGCCTCGCCCTCGACGACGTACGGGTTGTCACCGTTTTCCAAAGCGAGAGCGATCTTCGCGCTCGCCTGCAAATTGCGCGCCTTGACACTGCCTGGCGCAGTGGTGATGTACCACTTGCCATCGGCGACCACGAACCACACCGGGACGAGGTGCGGCCGGCCGTCAGGCCGCACGCTGGCGACCCAGACGTTCCGATCTTTTTGTGGATCGGGCTTGGCCATCAGCGGAGATTATACTCCAGCCTCACCAGGATCACTATCAGAGGAGCGTCAGAATCGGCCTGAACTTTCGGGCAGGCCGTCTCGCCCAATTCGCCTCTCCCTTTGGGAGAGGGGCCGGGGATTAGGGTTATCGCGCCAGCAACTCCTTCAACCTCGGATGCTCCGCATACACCCCGCGATAGTTCTCCGGCAAGTGCGCGGCGAGGCGGCACATGATTTCGTCAGTCCAGATTTCGAGGCGCTGGCTCCCCGGTATGTCGGCGAGAGGCGACAGGGTGAACGGCTGGCCGAAGGTGAGTGTGATCGGGATACGGCGCAGGCGTTTCATGGCCGCGCCGAGTTTCTCGGTGTTTGTGATCGCCGCCGGAACGAGCGGCACGTCCGCGCGGCTGGCGAGGAATGCCGCGCCGGTCTTGCCCTTGATTAGCGCGCCGGTCGGACTGCGCGTGCCCTCCGGCGCGATGCCGAGAATCGCGCCCTGCTTGAGCGCGTTCAACGCGGCGCGCATCGTCGCGCGATCGGTGTGGCCTCGGTTAACCCAGATCACGCCGGCGGCTTCGAGAAAAAGGCGGGAGTACAAGTGGCGGCGGTAGGTGTCGCCGGCGAAGCCGGTCAGCGTCGGGCGATCCACCGAGACAAAGCCGAGCGGTGGATCGAAGCGGCTTAAATGATTCGATACGATGATGAATGGCCCGTCGGGCGGCAGATTCTCTAATCCGTAGACGCGACGATCTGTGATGAACCAGAAAACCACCTTCAATGTGGCCCGTACGTATTTGGCCGCGCCGGTGATCCGGCGAAGTTCAGGGATGTCGTTCGTCTCGTCTGCCATTCAGCCTCCGCCGCAATTGTACCTCAGAAGAACGGGAGGCTGACGAACACAGCAAAATGTTGATAACGTGTCTATGACCTGTGTTCACCGGCGTGAATCAGCGTCCGTTTTCTGGAACGTGCTAGAATCGCCTCATGCGACCTCCACTCGTCAAAACAATCCTCTCATTTCTGTTCACCCTCGCTCTGATCGTCACGCTCGCTATCCCACTTGGCCCTCTACCCGCGCTCGGCCCGTTGCTCTCGCCGGTGGGCGGCCTGTGGTCGGCGGCGCGCGACGGGCGCTTCGGCGACGAAGAGCACCTCGGCTTCACCGGCGTCAAAGAGAACGTGACTATCGTTCGCGACAATTTCGGCGTGCCGCACATCTTCGCCCAGTCCGACGAAGACGCCGCGTTTGCGCTGGGCTGGCTTCACGCGCGGGAGCGATTGGCGCAGATGGACCTTCAGCGCCGCAACGCCTCCGGGACGCTGGCCGAACTCGTGGGGCCAGACGCGGTGGAAGATGACAAATTCATGCGCGACATCGGCCTGCGCCGCGCGGCTCAGGCGACGCTCGCGGCGATGCCGGCCGACGATCCCGCATTGAAAGCGATGCAGGCTTACGCCGACGGCGTGAACGCCTATCTCGAAAAGATCGCTCCGAACAACCTGCCGCTTGAATACAAACTGCTCGGCGTTCACGGCGTCGCCGGTTGGACGGTGCTGGACGAACTCACCTTTGCCAAGTTCATGGCATGGGACTTGAGCAGTTCGTTCGACGACCTCTACCTGACGGCTCTGACCGAAAAGATGGGCGCGGAGAAGGTCGCCGAGTTGTTTCCTTTCGACCGCCCGTATGAATCTCCGATTGCTCCCTCGTGGCCGCCAACAGGAACTCCGATCGGTCGCGGCCCTCACCCCCGG
>JACQED010000078.1 GCA_016200785.1 Chloroflexota bacterium | reverse complement strand
GATGGCCGCCTCGGTGGACGCGCTGTCCGGCGGACGGTTCGAGTTGGGGATTGGCGCGGGCTGGAACGAGGGCGAGCATCGCATGTTCGGGATTGATTTCCCGCCGTACAAGACACGGCTGGAAATGCTCGACGAGGGCGCGCAAGTGATCAAAGCGTTGTGGTCGGGAAAGCCGGCGACCTTCGCGGGGAAACACTATCGGCTGGAGGGCGCTGAGGCGTACCCTCTGCCGGCACAGAGTCCGCCGCCCTTGATCATGGGCGGGAAAGGCGAGAAGCGCACGCTTCGCATCGTCGCAACTCACGCCACAGAGTGGAACTGCTCATACTCCGGGATCGAAATCTTCCGACATAAGTCGCGTGTCCTCGATGAACATTGTGCCGCGATCGGGCGCGACCCGATGACACTCCGGCGCTCGATGATGATCCCATTCGTCCTCGGTCGCGACGATAAGGCGATTCAGCGCAACATTGACGCGCATCGGCGGATGTTTCCCAGCCTGCCGGCGACTCTCGACGATTGGCTTGCGCGCGGTTTCCCCGGCGGGAGCCCATCGCAGATGGTCGATCAGTTGAAGGCGCTCGAAGAAGCCGGCGCCGCCCGCTTCATGCTTCAACACAACGACCTCGACGACCTTGCGACGCTCGAACTGCTGGCGAGCGAAGTCCTGCCTCACTTCCCGAATACCTGAATCGAACCGCAAACGCCGCGAAGCCTTGTCTGAAAAACCCTGACCACAAAGGCACGAAGAAACAAAGTTCTCCTTTGCGCTCTTCGTGCCTTCGTGTCTTCGTGGTAAGTTCCCCGAACGACTTTGGCGCAGGTTCACGCATCACGCCTCACTTCCTCTTCCTTTCCGCAAACGCCCGCAAGTTCGACCGTACTTCCTCCGTGTCGAAGCACGTAACCTCGGCGTCCATTTCGTGCGCCAGCGCCGAGTGGAAGTTCACGTCGGATGCGATGTCGAATCCCTGCTTGATATATCTGAGGCCCAGCGGAGGAAACTTCGCGATCTCGCGTGCCATTTCGAGCGCAACCCGCTCAGATTCCCCCACGGGCACTACGCGCGTGACCAGCCCGATGCGCTCGGCCTGCCGCGCGTCAATCGTCTCGCCGGTGAAGGTCAATTGCTTCGCCCAGCCCATCCCCACGATACGCGGCAAGAGGTACGTCATACCGCTCGTCGGGCTAAGGCCAATGGGCGAATCGGGCAGGCCGAATGCGGCGTTCTCGGCGGCGATGCGAATGTCGCAGATCGTCGCCAACTCGAATCCGCCGGCGAGGGCGTAACCGTTCACGGCGGCGATGCTCGGCTTGGCGAGCCGCCGCATCTCCGCGCTCAGTTTTTGCAGGAGAACGATGAACTCGCGAAATTCGTTCTTGTTCATCGCCATCATTGCTTTGAGGTCAGCGCCGGTGCTGAAGGCGCGGCCCTGCCCCGTGATCACCACGCATTGCACCGAATCATCGCGCCGCGCATCCTCCACGGCTGCAACCAGCGCTTGCAGCAGCGACTGGTTCAGCGCGTTCAGCACTTCGGGGCGATTGAGGCGCATCAACGCCACGCCGTCGGACTTGTGATAAAGCAGGTGCTCTGATTTCATGGTTGACTCCATAAACGAGCTACGGATTCTCTCCCTTGTATAGCCGAAACAGCCGCCTGGCCTTGCGTTCCGTGCGCGGCAGAGTGCCCGATGGCACAAGTTCAATATCGGGCGTAAAGACGAGCACATCGCGGATGCGCCGCGTGAGGCGCGTCTTCAGCTTGTCGAGATCGTCGGCCTCGACTGACTCGCCGTATTCGACGCGCAGCCGCGGGTCGCGCGTGATTGGCGGCGCCTGGTCGAGCAGTATCTGGAACTCGCCGGTCAAGTCCGGCCGGAAACCGTCTGGAACTCGCCGGTCAAGTCTGGCAGGAAACCGTAGAGGATGTCTTGAATGCCGGGCGGATAAACGTTGATGCCCTTCACGATGAACATATCGTCGCTTCTTCCCAGTATCACGAAGCGAAAGCCGGCGCGCCCGCAGTCGCACGGCTCGACGAATACCCGGACGTGATCGTGCGACCGGAAGCGGATCATCGGGTGCGCCTCGCGGTGGAGCGTCGTGAAGACGAGTTCCCCAACCGCGCCCTCGGTCATGGGAATCACCTCGCCCGACTCCGCGTCAATGAATTCGGCGAGGAAAAGCCCCTGCCCGACGTAGTGCATGCCACTCGCGTGCTCGCACTCCGCCGCCAGCGCGCCGAGTTCGCCCATTCCCCAGATGTCGCGGGCCGTCATGGCCCACGCCGCCTCGATTTGCTCGCGGTAGCCGGGGATCGACAGGCCAGCGTCGCCGGAGAAAAGGCCTTTGCGGATGCCGAGGCCGCGCGGCTCAATCCCCTCGGCCCGCGTCACTTCCGCAAGATGCAGAGCATACGAGGGCGTCGAATAGAGGCTCACCGGAATGCGCATGTCGCGAATGATCTCGATCAGGCGCTTGGATTGGCCGATGCCCACCGGCGCGACACACGCGCCGACCGTCTCGAAAGTCATGTGGTCGCTCACCCCGCCGGCGTAAAGGCTATAGTTCATGCACTCGAACAGCACATCGCCGGGGCGCAGTCCGGCGGCCCACGCCGATCGCGCGCCGACCTCGTTGTAGACTTCGACATCGCGCCGGGTCATCGCCATCCGCAGTGGCCGCCCCGTCGTGCCGCCCGTCGCCTGCATCCGAATGAGGCGGTCGAGCGGCGCGCACTGATTCTCTCCCAGCGGCGGGTGGGCTTCCTGCGACTCTTGAAACTCGCGCTTTTCCGTGAAGGGAAACTTCGCGAGGTCTTCAATGTGGCGAACGCGATCCGGCTGGACGCCGACCGCTTCCCATTTGCGCCGGTAAAACGAACTCGCGCTCCAGGTGTAATCGAGTTGCCGGCGCAGTCGCTCTTCTTCGATCTCGCGCTGTCGTTCGGGCAAGACGGTTTCCATTTCCGCGTTCCAGTATTCTCCGTTCGACATGATTATGACCGCCTCCTCAAGCGCCTATGCTACCCTCAATCGGGGACTCGTGCAGTTCTCACGACCGGCGATCCAAATGCGGGTCGGCGTTGATTTGACTTCGGTAGCGAAATATAGTAACTTAGGTGAAATTCCGTTGGGTCCGCCTGGCGCGCGAATCTTCCGCCCCGCGCGATTTGGCAACGACGGGCAGGTCGCGAGCGCTGAGTCGGGCGGAAGA
>JACQED010000151.1 GCA_016200785.1 Chloroflexota bacterium | reverse complement strand
GATGCTTTTCTCCGGGCGTATCGGGCTTTTGACCGATTGGACTCGCGCGCCAATCACCGGGCGTGGATTTATCGCATCGCCACGAACGTCGCGCTCACGCACCTTAAGCGCCGGGCGCGCGACTCGGCTCGCAATGCCCCACTTGATCCCGACCTGTTGGCCGACGGCCCGACGCCCGGCGAGACCGCGGTCCAACGCGAGACCCTGGCCGCAGTCGCCGCCGCCGTCGAACGCCTGCCCGCGCAACAACGCGCGGCGCTGATCCTCCGCAAGTATCAGGAATCGAGTTACGCCGAGATCGGCGAGGCGCTGGGTTGTTCCGAAGACGCGGCGCGGGCGAATGTCTATCAGGCGATCAAAAGACTGCGGAGAGAGTTAGAGGAACGTGATACGTGAAGCAATTATTGGAGGATGGATTGATGAACGGCGAGATTGAACGATGGCTGGGGGATGCGCCGGGCAAACCGGAGAGAGATGCAGTAATGAGCGCGCTGGACGCGCTGTATCGCAATGGCCCAACGCGGGAGGCGGCGCGCGAGGCGCAGGCGCGCTTGAAGCAAACATTCGCGAATCTGAAGCCGCGTGTCGTCTGGTATGACTGGATCGACGGCTCGTCGGTAGGGCGCGTATTCTTCGCGGCATCGACCACTGGTCTCGTGGCTGTGGACTTCGGCGTAAGCGAGCGAACGTTCCTCTCCCACGTGCGAGCGCAGACCGGCGCAGAAGCCAAGCGCGCACCGGATCGGCTCGGAGCGATCGCCAAACAGCTGCGCGAGTATTTCGCCGGAAGACGCACCACGTTCGACATTCCGCTCGACCTGCGCCTGATGCGCGACTTTCAACGCCGGGTGTTGTTGGCCGCGCTGGAGATTCCACACGGGCAGGTGACGACCTACCACGAGATCGCGCGGCGCATCGGGCGCCCCAAGGCCTCGCGCGCGGTGGGGCAGGCGCTGGGCCACAACCCGATGCCAATCGTCATCCCCTGTCATCGCGTTCTCGGCTCCGACGGTTCACTGCACGGCTACGGCGCGGGCCAGGGCATCAAAACCAAAGCGTGGCTTCTCAAATTGGAGGGAGCAAAACTCGCATGAAATTCAAAGTATGATGAGCCGGGATTTCGGCCCGGAGGGAATGGGCAACGTGTGGGGACAGATCGCCGTCATCGCGGCCTCGGCCTCGTACGCCATGGCCATCACCTTCTCGCGCCGCTACTTGCGAAACCAGCCGCCGGTACTGCAAGCCGCGATGGTGGTGCTGATCGCGGATGGCCTGTTGTGGCTTGCCGCGCCAATCGCCGAACGTCCCTTTCATCTCCCCGCTCTGCCGATCACCTGGATCGCGCTGGCGTGGCTCGGACTGTTGGGATCGTGCCTGGCCTATCTGCTGTTCTTTTTCGTGATGAACGCCTGGGGGCCGACCCGCGCGTCGGTGGTGACCTACGTGTTCCCGGTGATCGGCCTCATCCTGGGAATTATCTTTCTGCGCGAGACGCCCGATTGGCGACTCCTGGCGGGGGCGCTTCTCATCGTGGGCGGCATCGCCGTTATCAACGTCCAGACTCGCCCGCGCCTCGTCCCATCTCAGGCGGCGGCCGATTAGTCTTGGACATGGATTTCGCAGGTGAACACGGATCAGGGTCCGTGAAATCCGTGTGCATCCGTGTCCCATAAAAGAGGCGACCCCGCAAATTCTGGCGGGGCAGGCCGGCGCGAAGTTTTTCTTTGCGGGCTTCGCGACTTCGCGGTTCAAAGAAACTTTGGAATTGATTTATCCCCACTGCGCGGCGACGCCGAGTAGGCCGGGGCCGAAGTGGACGGCCAACGCCGGGCCGAAGTCAACCACATACGGTTCGCCGCTGAACCCAAGCGCGGCAGTCGCCTCCTTCGCCCACTCTTTGGCTTTCGCCTCGGTGTTGCCGTGAACGACGGCGAGCCTCTGGAGATGGTGATTCGCCATCTTGTCCTTCGTCATCGCCAGCACGCGTTCGAGCGCGGCCTTCTGCGTGCGTTCCTGCCCGACGGCTTTAGGAACGCCCCCCTCAATGCTGATAACCGGCTTGACCTTCACGGCGGCCTCGGTCGCCTTCTCCGCGCCTTCGGTGCGCCCGCTGGCGGCCAGATGCTCGAGTTCGGTGACGGTGAAAACGAGCGAACTGTGGGCCTTCACTTTTTCCACCGCCGCCAACATCTCCGGCAGGCCGCCGCCGGACTCCATCGCGTCGTGCGCCTCCATCAGCATAAAGCCCATCTGCATCGAGGTCGTCGCCGAATCCACGACATGAACGTGGATGTGCCCGGCCATCGTCTTTGCCAGTTCCGCCGAGGCGCACGTGCCGGAGGCTTTGGCGGTGACGTGCACCGAAATCGCAGAGTGCGAGCCTTCTTCGCGGCACTGCTCGTAGACTTTGCGGAAATCCTCCGGGCTGGGCTGAGAGGTCTTGGGCATTTCGCCGCCGGCGGCTTTCACTGCCGCGAGTTTCTCGTAGAACTTGGCCGGGGGCAGTTCTTCGTAGTCTTTGTAACTCTCGGTGCCGAAGTTGACGTAGACCGGCACGACGCGGATGTCCATACGGGCAACCATATCCGGCGGCATGTTGACGGTGGTGTCGGTGACGAGGGCGATCTTGTTCATCGGGGTCTCCTTTTTTGATCAGTTGCCGCCGGGGGCGGCATCGTTCCATTGGCGACGATAGTTCTCTTTCAATTTGTCCAGAATCGCCTCCTCCAAATCAATTCCGCTGATGCTTGCCAACTGCAAAAGATACAGCGCCACGTCGGCCAGCTCGCTCGCCAACGCGCGCG
>JACQED010000150.1 GCA_016200785.1 Chloroflexota bacterium | reverse complement strand
TGAAGTTCGGCATCGTCATTTCGCGTTTCAACGATGCGATTGGCAAAGAACTGTTGCGCGGCGCGCAGGATGCGCTGATCCGGCACGGCGTCACCGCCGACGACATTGACGTGGCCTGGGTGGCGGGCGCGTTTGAAATCCCGCTGATTGCAAGGCGGCTGGCCGAAAGCGGGCGATACAATGCTATCATCTGTCTTGGGGTTGTCATCCGTGGGGCCACGGCGCACTTTGAGTACGTCGCCGGCCAGGCCGCCAGCGGCATCGCTGCGGCGGCGCTGTCCACCGGCGTGCCGGTGCTGTTCGGCGTGCTGACGACGGAGAACATCGAGCAGGCCGTCGAGCGTGCGGGCACGAAAGCGGGCAACAAAGGCGCAGAGGCGGCGCTGGCGGCGATCGAGATGGCAAACCTGCTGCGCGCACTGGAGGTCAAGTGAACACCGCACCGATGCTACGCTTATTGCTCATCCGCCATGGCGAAACAGATTGGAGCCGTGAGCGGCGCTTCTGCGGCCGCTCCGATCCACCGCTGAACGAGAGGGGAATTCAGCAAGCCGAAGTATTGGCCGAACGGCTGCGGGGCGAGAACCTCGCCGCCGGTTACACCAGTCCCTCCCGGCGTTCCCGCCAGACAGCCGATACGCTTCGCGTGGCGGCTCAACTGGGTGTCACGTTTATAGAGCGAGTTGAGTTGAGGGAGCAAGACTTCGGTGAATGGGAAGGCCGCCTGCCAGAGGAAATCGCCAGGCAGGCCCCCGCGCTGTGGTCGGCGTGGCAGTCCGGCCAAGTGCCGGAGCCTCATGGCGGCGAGTTGTTGGCCGCGGTCGCCGAGCGCGCCCAGCACTGGGTGAGCGAGGTCGCTCGCTCCTGCGCGGGCGGGACAGTGGCGGCAGTGGCTCATGGCGGCGTGCTACAAGCCATGCTGTGCGTCCTGCTCGGCACGCCCCTTCGTCCATTGTGGCCGTATCGCCTGGCTCCCGGCGGGGTGGCCGAGGTCTGGCTGTATCCACTCGGCGCAGTCCTGATCTGTCTCTCGAAAGCAAGCCCATTGGAGACATGACCGGAGGATGCCGTCTGTGCCCGCCCGCGCAGTTGTTTACTGCCGGTCGCTCACCCCGGCTTCGCCGAACGTTGCCATCTCGTCCAGGATACGGGCGGCGGCTTCGATGAGGTGAAAGGCGAGCGCCGCGCCCGTGCCCTCACCCAAGCGTAAGTCGAGGTCGAGTAGCGGTCGCAAGCCGAGATGCTCCAGCATAACGCGATGGCCGATCTCGACCGACTGGTGCCCGGCGATGAGGAACGGCTTGGCCTGCGGCGCGAGCCCGGCGGCGACGAGCGCGGCGGCGCCAGAGATAAAACCATCTACAACGACCGGGACGCGATGTGCCGCCGCGCCCAAGATAACGCCGACCAAACCCGCGATCTCCAGCCCACCCACTTTCATCAACACGTCAAAGGGATCGCGCGGATCGGGCCGGTTGAGCGCCAGCGCCCGTTCTATCACCGCCACTTTGCGAACCAGTCCGGCATCGTCCACGCCCGTGCCGCGCCCGGTCACTTGCGCCACGGAGCGCCCGGTGATAGCGGCCACGATGGCCGCCGAGGGCGTGGTGTTGCCGATGCCCATGTCGCCGGTCGCCACGAGGTCAAGCCCTTTGGCGATCTCGGCTTCGACTATCTCGATCCCCACTTCAATCGCGCGAACGGTTTGTTCATATGTCATTGCCGGGCCAAGCGCCATGTTCTGCGTGCCACGTGCTACCTTCCGCAGTTCCAGCCCAGGTTGCGGATCAAGATCGGCAGCCACCCCCACATCTACCACGACCACGCGCGCCCCTGCCTGCCGCGCCAGCACGTTGATCGCCGCACCGCCGCGGACGAAATTGAGCACCATCTGCGGTGTCACTTCAGCCGGGTATGCGCTCACGCCCTCGGCGATCACACCATGATCGCCCGCCATCGCAATCACCGCCTTGCGCTCGACGCGCGGGCGCGGCTGGCCGGTGATACCGGCGAGTTGAATCGAAAGTTCTTCCAGCCGCCCTAGGCTGTGCGGCGGCTTAGTGAGCGTGTCCTGGCGGGCGCGGGCGGCAGTCATCGCCGCTTCATCCAGCGGGGGAATAGCAGATATGGTTTCCAATATACGTTTCATGCCTGATGATCCTTTCTCTTTTTGTTGGATCGCCGTTTTCAACTCGGCACAGGCGCTTGTTGCGCGCTGGCCCCAGCGATCAAAGAAAACTAATTCAGCTAACGGCATGCGTTTTCGCCAGCCAACCTTTTCGAGTACCGGCCCATCGGGAAACTCCTCGACGTAGCCGAGGCACAAATAAGCAACCGGGATGACGTGTGACGGCAGGCCGAGAATCTCGCGCAGGTGAGCCACCTTGAGAATGCTGACCCATCCCATCCCCACCCCTTCGGCGCGCGCAGCCAGCCAGAGGTTCTGAACCGCGCAACACGTGCTATAGATGTCTGTTTCGGGAATGCTGTTGCGGCCCAGGACTGCAGGCCCGGCGCGAGTAGGATCGCAAGTCACGCATACGTTCACCGGCGCTTCGAGGATGCCTTCTAATTTCAATGACAGGTACTGCGACCGGCGCGGCTCATCGAAGAACTGGGCGGCTGCCAAACGCTCCCGCTCGAATAGACTCTTGACGCGCTGCTTAATGGCAGTGTCCTGGATCACGATAAAGTTCCACGGCTGCATAAACCCGACTGACCCAGCGTGGTGGGCCGCGTCGAGGAGGTTCGCCAAAGTCTCGGCGGGAATCGGGTCGGGTCGGAAATGGCGGATGTCGCGCCGCCGATACATGGCGGCGTACACCCCTCGGCGTTCGGCTTCCGGGAAAGCGTGAGCGTTGAACGAGCTGGTCATAGGTCCGTCCTTCCGAGATTAAAGCCCCAAGCCTGAATCAATTTTTCATTTTCCCCCGGCCGCCGCGTCCCGACGCGGACGTACTGCGGCAGCCCAAACGAGGCGCAGTCGCGCACCAGGCATCCACGCCGCAGCAACCACGCTCGCCACGTTGCGCCGTCGCCGATTTCGACCAAGTGGAAATGAGTCTGCGACTCGTTGACGCGCGCCCCGGCGGCGGCCAGCGCCATTCGTAGATCGCGCGCGGCCTCTTGCGTGAGTTGGAGCGTGCGCCGCAAGTGGCCGAGGTCGGCCAATGCCGCCAGCCCGGCGGCCTGCGCCGGGCCGTTCACACTCCACGGCGGCTGGATGGCACGCAGGGCGGCGACGAGTTCGGGCCGGGCTAGCGCGTACCCCAGCCTCAACCCGGCCAGCGCGAAGTCCTTCGTCATCGAGCGCAGGACAATCACGTTGTTGCGGGGCGGCGGGCCAAAGGGCGAGAGGGTGACGAAACTACGATAGGCCTCGTCGAGGACAAGAAACGACTCGCCGCATGCGGCGGCGATGCGCCACACTTCCCCTCCTGTGAGCCGCGCGCCGGTCGGGTTGTTGGGGTTGCACAGGAACACGAGGCGAGGCCGGGTGGATTCGATCGCGGCGATCAGGCGATCCACGTCCACGCAGAAATCCGGCGGACCGGCCCGTACTTCCGTGACTTCTGCACCCACCGCCCGCGCCGCGCGTTCGTACTCGCCGAACGTCGGGCCGACAATCAGCGCCGGCCCGCCGTCGCGGAGAAAGGCGTGCGCCGCCAGCCAGATCAGTTCCGCCGTGCCGTTGCCGACGAGCAGGTTCTCGACGCCGACGGCGTTGGCGCGGGCCAGCGCCTCCCGCAAGACAATCGCCTCACGGTCGGGGTAACTGGCGACGTCGAGGTCGCGCAGAGCCTGGCTCACAAGCGGCGACGGGCCGAAGGGATTCACGTTGACGCTGAAGTCCAGCACCGAATCGGGATCGAGCCCGGCGGCGCGGAGTTCGGCCAGGTTCAAGCCTCCGTGTGCTTCAGATGACATTCGTCAGACTCTACATGAGAAGAAGGCAGGCGATGCCCCACAACAGCGATGCGCAGAGAATCAGTTGCCGCGCGCGAGCGAGGGTCGCCGGCGTCGGCAGGTCGGCGCCACCTTCCAACCGGTAGCAGCCGATCTTTTCCAGCCTGACCCCGACCGCGCCCGCCATCGCGCTCATCGGCCACCCGGCATTGGGGCTGGCGGTGCGGTCGTGCTGACCGAGCATCGTTTGCCAGGCACGCCGCGCACTACCTTGCGTGAACGGCGCGCCCAGCGCGATGAGCAACCCCGCGAGGCGCGCCGGAATCCAGTTCAACACATCGTCCAGCCGCGCGGCAAACTTACCGAGGTATTCATATTGTTCAGTGTGATAACCAATCATCGCGTCGGCGGTGTTGACGAAGCGATAGGCCCACGCCAGCGGCAGGCCGCCAATGAGAAACGCAAGCAGTGGCGCGACGAAACTGTCGGTAAGGTTTTCTGCCAGCGACTCCACCGCCGCCGAGGCCACGTGCCCCGCCTCCAAGGCGCGTGTGTCGCGGCTGACCAAATGCCAACTGACGGTACGCCGCGCCTCGGGCAAATCACCGGCCTCGAGCGCGCGCTCCGCCTCGCGCCCGGCCCCTAACAGTCGCCGCAGTGAAAAGGTGGTTTTGAGCAGAAGCGCATTGACGACGACGGCCAGCCAGGGA
>JACQED010000149.1 GCA_016200785.1 Chloroflexota bacterium | reverse complement strand
GCTCAACAGATTGAAGAAGTGTCCAGCAATCTCGATAGCCCGATCCCCCATGCCTCGAATCAGAAAACTCCAACTGTCCACATAACAGCTTCCAAATTCCTTCTTCTCCGGTCGTGCCGGGAGATTGGGCAAAGGCGGCGCGGGCGTCTTGGGCCTGGGCTGGGGCGTTTCCTGCTCCGCAGGCTTGGCCGCACGACCGGCCAGCAGATCGCGCACCGGGGCGAGAGCGAAGTTGCACTTCAAACACTTGTCAGCGGCGTAGGGATTGATGTTGCCGCAACGGGGACAGTGTAGGGTGGACAGTTGGTTGGGCATAGGAGTTCCCCCCTTCATAAGGATCGGCGCGATTCTAGCACGATGTCCAGCGTAGCACAAAAGCAAGTCGGCGCGAATTGCCTCTCGCCCGCACTTGTGCTACACTCCGGGCCCTCAAGAATTCTTAACGACCTCAACTGTTGAACTGAAAGCCCCTGCACCGAGAGGCTTTTCGGGAGGGCAGTAACCATGCGAAAAGAAATCCTCACCTGGCATGACGTGGATGCCTTGATCGACTCGCTCGTGCCCCAACTGCGGGGCACTTTTGACGCGATGATCATGATCACCCGCGGCGGCATCATCCCCGGCGGACTGTTGAGCGAGCGCCTCGACATCCGCCACATCCTGACAGCCGCAGTGGACTTCTCGCTCGACGTTCAACAGGCCAAACTGCTCGCGTGGCCGGAGTTCATTCAATTCCCCAGCCAGGATAAACTCGTGGGTCGGCGGATTCTGGTCGTGGACGACGTTTGGGGATCGGGCCGGCACATCACCGCCGTTAGGAGCCGGGTCGAGGCGGCCGGCGGCCACCCCGAACCGTGCGTGCTTCACTACAACCCGTACCGCACGCTCTTCTCGAAGACCGCACCGCAGTATTACGCCGCAATCACCGATGCTTTCATCGTCTATCCGTGGGAAATCGATCGCGGACTTGAGGGCATCCTGGCCGCGTCGCCTCAGCCGCAGGTGAATTAGAAGAGACGTGCTGCCCGAACGTTTCTACCTGGGATAAGCCGCGATCACGGCCGGGATGGGTTTATCGGAGTCCAGGTTGTCCCCGCGTCCGGCCCAGTATCCCGTTGACGAGCCGCCGTCCAGATTCACGGCGATCGCCAGATCGAGTTTCGGATCGATCAGCCTAGCGGCCAATTCGACCAGGGTCAGGGAGTAGTGGGGCGCGATGACGAGAACGATCTGGCCTGTCGAAGTCTGGGCGATGGCGGTGCGGCGAGAATGCTGATTGTCGGGCGAGGTGAACGGCGTACGGCCCGGCCGCACCAGCACGGGAAATCCCTGCACCGCCTGGTCAAATGACTCGTCGGGCCGGAGTGGCTCTAGCGTGAGCGACCGAAGTCGCGACTTCCTCTCCTGCACGCTGAACATCCCTCCAAAATCCACGTAACTGCGACCCTCGGCTTGCCCATCCGCGACGGTGAACGCGGCGACTCGATTATCGTCTGTGAAGAATCCCGCGTTGACGATTAACAGCGGCAGCGCCTTTGTCGCCAACGCCTGTGCCCACGATGAGATGACCCGCACGCGCCCCGGCGTGTAGTGGACTCGGAAAGCAACGGTCTCTGGATCGAGACGAAACAGAATAAGCCTTTCGGTGAGCGACGCCTCTGGCGGGTGAACGTCGATCTCGCGGCGTTCCAGGCCCGCGCCGAGCGGAAGCCAGCCCGTGTCGGATGATTGATCGGTCGGGCCGGCGAGCGCAGCAGCCGGGGCGGTGGGGAGCAGCGGCGCAGCGGAGCGCGAAGGAAGCGGAGTCGGGCTGTTCAGGCCGGCGCAAGAGGTGAGGTACAGGAAAGAGAGAGTGAGGGCGATAAGGCCATTCTTCACAACGAGTACGCTCCCCTCACGATCCTCACCACGTGCTTCAACCCGGCCTCCACCGGCTCTGTTTCGATGAACTCGTCCGGACGATGCGCGTTGCCGCCGCACGTAAGCCCGACGCAGATGCAGGGCAGGCCGAGGCTCAGCGGCACGTTGGCGTCGGTCGAACCGTTGTCATACGAGATGTCTTTGACGCTGCAGGCCGTCAGCGCCTCGGCGGCAAGTTGGACGAGCGGATGATCGCGCGCGATCTCGCCCGTGGGCCGGTCGCCGATGACCTCCAGACCGATCTCGACGCCCGGTTGCGCCGCTTCGCGCGTCATCGCTTCAACGCGCGCCACCAGTGCGGTCAGCACAGCCGGGTCTTCGGATCGGAGGTCGAGCTGCAGATTGGCCTCGGAGGCGATGGTATTGACGGTCGTGCCGCCGCCGATCACGCCGAGGTTGTACGTCGTCTTAGGAGTCTCGGGCACGATCAGTTCGGTCAACCGCGCGCCAAGCCGCACCAGCGCGTGAATGGCCGATGGCCGTCCGAAGTGCAGCCAGGAATGCCCGCCCTCGGTGCGTGCGCTGATGCGATAGCGTCGCACGCCGATGGCTTTGTGATAGATCGTGCCCAGCGCCATGCCTTCGAGGACGAGGTAGGCGGCCGGCGCGCGGCCAAACCGCGCGACCGTGGCGTGCATCCCGCGCAGGTCGCCGAGACCCTCTTCGCACGTGTTGGCGACAAGCCAGAGATCGCCCGGCGTTTCAATCCTGTCCGCGTCGAGCGCCCATACCAGCCCAAGCAGAGCGGCCACGCCGAGCGAGTTATCGCCGATGCCGGGCCCGACGAGGCGCGAGGGGTTGGCGTCGCGGCGAAGGGTGAGTTCGGTTTGCGCCGGGAAGACCGTATCGGTATGTGCGCTGACGATGACGGGAGCATGATCCCCGGCGCCGGGGCGGCAAGCATAGACGTTGCCGACGACGTCTATCTCGACCTCCTTGAGGCCGGTGGCTTGAAATTGATCGCGCATATATTCGGCGCGACGCGCTTCGGCGAATGTGGGCGCGGCGATCTGCTGAATGACGACGGCCTGATCCAACATCCGATCAATGACGTTCATATCCGCCTGACCGCCTCTCGCAGTGACTTCAACCGCGCTTGGGCCAGGCCCGGCGTGGAGTCGAGAGCATACAGCGCGCCGAGGCCTTCGATGACGATAGAGGCCGAGATCGCGCCCCGCAGGGCGGACTCGACTGGATCGCCGGTCTGGGACAGCCCGACGAGGAAGCCGCCGCAATAGGCATCGCCTGCGCCGGTGACGTCGCGCACCACACAGGCGTAGGCCGGCACGTGCCACTGGCGGCCCGAGTCGGTTTCATATACGTATTGACCGCGCGGGCCAAGCTTGACGACGACGATTCTTGCGCCCAGCGCGCCGAAGGTGGCGGCGGCCTCCCACATGTCGGTCAGATCGTCGCGAAAATATGCGCGCACTTCCATTTCACTTGGCAGAAATGCGTCGAGGCCCGACACGATGTAGCGCAGATCGTGGTGGAAGGACGGTTGCATATATCGAACGGACGGATCGAGCGTCACGTAGCGCACGCCCGCACGGCGGAGAGTCTCGGGCACAGTGCGATGCGTCATAAAATCCATCGGCGCGAGATGAACGGCGCGCGCGTCGAGGATCGCTTCGCTCAAGTCCGACGGGCGGACGGCAAGAGGCGAAAACTTGTCACGGCTCTCCTGCCCGATCGTCGAGGCCTCGTAGTCGATGAGTTCGCGCGGCAAGGGCTGGCCGATGCGGGCGAAGTGTGACGTCGGATCCGTATCCTGGCGCTCTTCGTGGCTCAAGTAGGCGTAGAAGGTGCGCGTGTCGTGCGGCTCGGCGAGGACTTTAACATGGCTCACGTCCAGCCCGCGCGCTTTGATTTGATCGAGCCAGGGCTTGGGATAATTGGACCCGACGCGCGACACGACGGCAACGCCGTCCGTCCACAATCGCGCGCCCGCGGCCGCGTGCACGGCGTTGCCGCCGAGCACTCGCACGTGCGCTTCGCCCGCTGGCGTGATGAAGTAGTCTTCCCGCAAGTTGCCGATGATGGCGTGAGTGATCGGTTCGCTCATTTCGAGATGATTGTATGCGAGAGCGCAGAGAAGTCAAAACTTCGGCAGCGACAAATTTGTTAATATAACAAGAAACCAGTGGAACTGGAGTGCCACTTGCGTAGAATCGCAGACCTCGTTATAATCCCGGCCACTGTTGGGCAGACGGAGAGTTACATGAGCAGATTCCGGACTGCCCACAGTTTGTCAGAGGTGAGAGTCATGGCAAACGCGAAAGTTATCTTAGTTGAAAGTGAACGCCCCCCTACGCCGCTCTTCGCCGAGGCGCTGCAACGCAAAGGCTATGCGGTCACCGTCGAACACAATGTTCAAGCCGCGCTGAAGAAAATTCAATCCCATTCTACTGACGTCATTATTCTCGACGTGTCATCGCTCAAGACCAGCGGTATGCGCATGCTCCGCGCGCTTCGCGCCGAACTGAACGGCACGCCGATCCTCGTGGTGGCCGACAAGAAGAACAAGCCCGACGAGAACGCCGGCCAGTCGTTAACATTGGTCAAGCCGTTCACTCCGCGCAAGTTGCTCAACGGCGTCGTGCGGCTTCTGCCGGCCGACGACAGCAACTACTTGCAGGTCGGCCCGATCAAATTGAATCTCGCTCAGCGCCGTATTGCGTGCGGCGGGCGCGAAGAGCGGGTCACGCCCAAGCAGATTCGTCTGCTCGAAGTGTTCATGCGTCACCCCGGCGAAATCCTCAGCCGCAAGACGTTGATCAAGCAGGTGTGGGACACAGACTACACCGGCGACACGCGCACGCTCGACGTTCATATCAGCTGGCTGCGCGGTGTGATCGAGCCCAACCCCGCCAAGCCGCGCTATATTAGGACAATACGCGGCCAGGGCTACCGGCTCGACGTGCCTTAGACGGTCGGATCGTGCGGGCCAACTTTCACCGTGAAGTCACCATGCGCGCCCTTGGCGCGCATTTTTCTCCCCGCGCGATGGCTGCGGTCATCGCGGCCAACCTGGCGCAGGACAGTCTCCAAAATCTGCTCGGCCACCCCGAAATTCATTTCGACAACTGCGCCTTTGACGCCGCCCGCGCCCGTATCGCGACTCTGCGAGATCGAGTCGCCGCGTCCTCCGACCCGGCGCAGCAGTGGCGGGCGTTCGGCGCGCTGACGCACACCGCTCAAGACTTCTACTCTCATTCGAACTACGTCGCGTTGTGGGTCGAGCGGCACGGCGGCTACGAGCGCACCCGGCCTGATGAAATTGACGGCCTCGACGAGACTTTGCTGTCCTGCCCCGAACTGCGCACCGCCTATTTTCGTTTTTGGTGGGACGTTCTGTATCACCTCCCGGGCCGCGGTATCTTTCGCCGCCTCGTTCCGCCCCGGCCGGATTCCCACGAAGCGATGCATCTCGACGGCCCGGAGCGCGGCCCTGCCT
>JACQED010000148.1 GCA_016200785.1 Chloroflexota bacterium | reverse complement strand
GCCGGGCGTGGTCGACGCGGTGGTGCACGTCGAGCCGGGATCGGGCCAGCCGCCCTCGGAGTGGAAGGCGCTGGCGGTGCGCGTGCGGGCGCTGGCCGACGGCATGGGCATCGGCGTTCACGATCTTCACGCGCACGCGGAGAACGATGGCGGCTACGCGGTCGAAGTGCACGTCGAGGTTGACGCCGATCTAACTCTCGGCGCGGCGCACGCCCTGACCGACTCATTTGAAGAGCGAGTTCGGGCCGAGATGCCCGAAGTGCGTTCGCTTGCTACGCATATCGAGCCGCTGGGCGAGGGCGTGCCGTACGAAAGCGGCGCGATCCAGGACGCGGCGAAGATTCGCCGGATGGCGATCGAGATCGCCGACGAAGTGTGCGGGCCGGGCAGTTGTCACGAGGTCAACTTGCACCGCGTCGGCGGTCACCTCACGGCCACGTTGCACTGTGCGCTCCCGGCCGAGAAACCGCTGGTCGAAGCGCACGCGCTCGCCGAGGAAGTCGAGCGGCGCCTGCACGACGAGGTGCGGCAGTTGCGCCGCGTCGTCGTTCACGTCGAGCCACCAGGTGCGCCATGAGTCTTGCTGTCGTAAACCTCTCTAAAGCTGCCGAACGCATCGATCGGCCGTTTGCGCTGGTCACGCTCGGCTTGCTTGGCGATCTGTCGGTCAATGTCTATATGTGTCAGGGCCGCTTGGACTGGCACAAGCACGTTGACGAGGACGAACTGTTCCTGGTCCATGAAGGCATGGTGCAGTTGGAGACGGAGCGCGGCCCAGTGACATTGCACCCGGAGGAGTGTGCCGTGGTGCCGAAGGGGATCGGGCACCGGTCGGGATCGGCTCTGCGCTCGGTGGTGTTGCTCGTCCGAGCGCAGGTCTTCAGCGAGCGCAAGAACGGCCATCGCCGCCTGCACGCGACGACGGACGATCCGCGCATGGAGAAATTCCGGCTGTCGCGCGCGCTGGCCGAGCCGACAGTGCGCGACTTTGATCCGGTACCGATTACGGGGATAGAAGCTTTCGGGCTGACGGTTCAACGCGCCAAAGGCGCCGGCCCGCGCCTGACGACGCCGCGGGGCGGGGCCCTTCTGTTCTCGCTGCGCGGCGCGGCCCTCGTCGAAACGAGTGGTGGCGGCGCGCGGCTTGAAATGGGTGAGTTGGTTTTGTTGCCGAGCGAAGAAGCCTACACGTTGAGCGCGCCGGAGACGGCGGTGGTGGTGAGGTTACAGGCGGTCGAATGAGTAGGCAGTCACTCGTAGGGAAGCAGAGAGACTGCCAGTGGCGGTCTCTTTGGACTACAGGAGTTCATTAAGTTCGTCAATGCTCATTCTGGCCTGGCGGAGTATTGAGCGGAGTGTGCCAGCAGGCAATGCTTTCGTGTGAGTTGGCACCGTAACGAGCAGATTGCCCTTCTTGAGTTGCACGTGGCTGCCCTTCTGCCGAACTCGATGAAAGCCGGCCTGCTCCAGTGCGCCAATGACGTCGCGCGGTTTCAACGATGGGAGTTTAGGCATAAGCCTGGATGGCCACGTTCACTTTGAAGGGAAAAACTGTCACCACTGTATCGGGGGCTTGTCGCCGAGGATCTTCATCGGGTGGAACCAGACGAATGAAAGGCAGGTTGCTCTCGATGGCAGTCTCAATGTACAGAATGACGGCTTCGAACAACGCGTTCTTGGCTTCTTCTGCCGACTCACCAGCGCTGGCTACGTCGAGTTCGAGGCACAGGGAAGCAAAAACGTTATCTTCTTCTTTGATAACTACGCCGGTCAAGGCTAAAGCATCCATCCGAGCATCCTTTCAACTGAACACCCAGTATTGCGTTTAGTGTAACCACTGTTCGTTGGGTTGTCAACCTATGCGCCGCGCGCGGCTTCGCGCATCCCGGCGATCACGTTGCCGAAGCAAAAGCCTTCTTCGTAGAAGATCGAACTCTGACAGCCGAAGGTGACCGACAGCGCGTCGTTCACCGGCTCGAAGTGGAGTCCGGTCTTCGCTTCCGGCCCGCCGAGGATGCGAGACAGCGCCGGGGCCGTGCCGGCCTCAAGCGCGCGCAAGAACACGTCGCGTCGGAGGCCATCAATGTCGAGGAGGATGAGTCGAGCCGGGGCAGTCATGTTCTCATTCAGGCTTGGTTGTGCCCGTCGGGTTCGGCGCAGCCGGAAGGCCGCCCGTCGCGCCTATTTCCTCTGCAAGGTTTTCGAGATAGGACTTGGCATCGGCCTTCAGGCCGCCGAGCGGAGTCTCGTCGAGCGCGAGGCTGACCGGGATCTCGAGTTTGATGGGAACCGTGAGTGAGAGCGGGAACGTCTCGCTGATCGGAACAGACACGTCGAAGTTCACCGGGATTCTGGTCGAGAAAGGAAGCGCCTGATCCCCGAGGATCGGAACCTTCACGATGACGGTGCTGTTGACCGCTATCGTCTGCCTGACCGGCACGATCAACGTATCGCTGATCGGGATGGTGCTGCTCACCGGAATTGAGTCGTCAACGTGCACGGTGTAGTCCACCGTGCCCAATTTGATCTGCCCGACGCCGACGGCCGCGTCGGCCACGGCTTGCGCGACTTGACGGCGCACGTTCAAGAGTGTGTTGATGAGCCAGATGTTGAGCGCCAGCGAGCCGAGCACGACCAGCCACAACAGCCAGTAGTCCGGCGGGCGGCCCATGCCAGTTTGTCGCGCGGCTTTCTTTCCGGGTTGAGTGTCTTCGATGCTGTTCACGATGTCTCCTTATTGAGTTCACAACAACGGCATTTGCGCCGTCGCCTTCTCGATGATCGGATCGAGATCGAGCACTGCCTCATAGGCCGCCCGGTCGAGGCCGAGGTCGCCGGCCATGCGCCGGACGTGACGGAACTTCAAGAATCCCCAGCCGTGTTTCTCCGCGGCTGGCTTCAATCGAGGGTCGCGTCCCAATTTGAACGCGACCAGCCCGGCCCGGCCTCCGGGCAAGACGATGAAAGGCCGTTCGGAATGCGGCGCCGGGCCGATAAGATACGCGCCGATGGAAGCCGTGGCCACGATGACGAAAGCATACATCAGACGGCCCGTCTCGCGCCACTCCAGCGCGCCGCCCTCGCCTGTTTTGACCGAGTAGCCCAGCCGCACGCCGAGGCCGCTCAACGCGACGACCATCTCCTCCCAATCCTTGGCGCGCGTCGCCGGCGCGTCCTCCGGGCGTAACCTCCACGCGCCCGTTTCCGTGACCTCGCCATATGAATGCAGGCAGGCGCGCACGAGCCTGCGGCCCGGAATGTGCGGGCCGCTGAACGCGCGGCAGACCTCGGCATCTACGTCGGCCTCGTCCATCGTCTCGCCGCCGGCGAGGAGTTGCGCAACTTCACGCTCGACGTGATCGGGCAAAGGTTCCTCGGCTCCGGTGGTGTCGCGAAGCCACCACAGGCCTTCGTCGAGATCCGCTTCCCGCTTCGCGCCGAAGCGAACGTAGCCGGGGACGCTGAGATGCCCTTCGGCGACCGCGCCCGCCGCGAGTGAGATCGGATGATCGGGCAAGTGCGCGACGGCGTCCTTCAAGAGACGATGCCCGGCCAGCGTCGTCCAGATTCCCGCGTGGATCGTCGGCCAGCGCGCCGGTTCGCCGCGCTTCAACAGGATCGCGCGGCTGGCCTCCAGCGCCGTCTCGCGAATCGTATGGGCCATCTCATCCGTCATCGGCGAGATGTTCCGCTGGACTGTCTCGACCTGAGCGCCGCCGATCTCCCAGACACATTGCATTTCAGGGGGTTCGCTGCGATACGCGGCGGCGGTCAAATTGAAATCGGCGCCGTCGGCTGCCGTCAGCACGGCTTCAATGAGTCCGGGTTCGGCCTCGGGAATCAGTCCCACCACTTTTGCATCGGGCGCGAGCGCCGGATGAAGAGCTTGAAGCGAACGACGCATGCCCTGCTCGTGCCAATCGAAGTCGGATCGCTTGTGATGAATTACGGCTTTGATCGGCGCGGCCGCTTCCGCGCCCCACAGCCATGCCGCCCACAATGCCGAGAGGCCCCACAGCGCGGCGTTGGGGCGCGGCAGGGCGGAGAGTATCAGCGAGGCGCAACTCGCCGGCAACAGCTTCGCCAATTCACGCGCCGGGCCGTCGAAGAGACAAACCGACGCGGCCGCCGGGGGAGCGCCTAGCGGACGCGATTCTTCGCGGCGCGATGGATGCAGAAACTCGTCGAACGCGCTCAGCGCGATCCCGCCGCCGACTCCCGCCAATCCGCCGACCGCATTCTCCATGGCGCGCCACGGGTTGAACTCGCGATAGCGGGCCGGGGGATGGAGTGTTTTTGGACGCGCGCGCCGCTCGGCGGCGGGCGGCCAGAGCGACGCCGCTTCGTCGAACGCCGCCAGCAGCAACGCTTCGAGCGCGCGCCGTTCGCCCGGCGCGAGGCTCAACGACTGCGACTTGTTGAGAAGCATGACCATCACTTGCAGCGCGCGCGGGGTATAAGCGGCCAGCGCCTCGACGACGTGCTCGCGCTCCGGATCGCCGAGAGGCGCGGCGCGATCGAGCGCCCAATGGTAACTCAACGATCGCGCCTCAAATTTCTTCGCGGCTTCACCATCGGCGGCGTCGGTCGAGCGCACTAGAGTCGCGGCGTCGGTCGGGCAGTAGTAGCCCTTCGCCACCGGCTCGCCTTTTTCTTTGTCCCACTCAAAATAGTCGGCGGTGACTGTCGAGCCGCAGTCGGGACAGGTCGTGCGATAGAAATTCTGAATGTGGACTTCGAGCCGTTCGTCGTCTTTGCGCGAGTCGCCGAGTCTGGTCAGCGCGGCGCGCAGTGCGCTTTCAGAGAGCGGCTCGAATGCGAGGCGCAGGGCAAAGCGCACGACGGGATTGAAGTTCGCGACGATGACCCGCCGCCCGGCGAGCGCGGCTTCAACCGCGAGTTGCGCCGACTGTCCGAAGGGATCGATCACCATATCGCCGGCCTGGGAGTATTGCGCGGCGTAGTCGGCCGCGATCCCCTCGGCCAGTGGCGGGAGGTAGTGGGCGAGGAGGCCCGGAGGCGGGTGAGGCAGGCCCGGGATGAAGTGCATCCCTGAAGATTGTACTCGATTTCAATGAATTTGCCTCCCCGTCGCCCCGGTGATAAACTCACTCGCATGAGTTCTATTCTTCTGTTCGTCACCTGCATCATCGACTCCCTTTACCCGGAAGTCGGCGAATCCGTCGTCGCCGTGCTGGAGCGCCTCGGCGTGAGCGTCGAGTTCCCCGAGGCGCAAACGTGCTGTGGTCAACCGGCGTACAACGCCGGGTATCGGCCCGAAGCGCGCGAGGTCGCGGAACGCTTCATGGCCGTCTTCGAGCAGTGGCCCGATACGCCCATCGTCACCCCCTCCGG
>JACQED010000137.1 GCA_016200785.1 Chloroflexota bacterium | reverse complement strand
GGTCATGGTAATGCTGGAGACGTGAAATTGCCCGGTGAAGTTAGCCGTCACGAATCGGTTGGTGTTCATCGTCACGCTGGCCGGGTTGGAACTGCCGCTGACGTCGCCGCTCCAGCTGCCAAAGAAATGGCCGGCGGTCGGCGAGGCAGTGAGCGAGACAATGGAGCCGGCGCCATACAAGCCGCCGCAGTTGGGTGTCGGATTTTGCGACACGGCGCCCCAGCCGGCCGGGTTGATTGTCACCGTCAACGAGTAGCATGACGCCACAAAGTTCGCCGTCACGCTCTTGTCGGTAGCCACCGTGATTGTTGTCGGGTTGGCGCTTCCCGATGCGTCACCGCTCCAGGAGCTGAAGCCATAGCCCACGGACGGCCAGGCCGTCAAAGTCACTACGGTGCCGCCGGTATATTTTCCACCCGCGCAATTCGACGCCGGGCTGGGCGTGACCGAGCCACCGCCGCCGGGCGAGACGGACGTCGTCAGGGTGTAGCAGCCCACGTAGATGAAATTCGCCGTGACGTTCTTGTTCGTGTCCACCGTGACATCCACCGGGTTCGTGCCGCCGCTGACGTCGCCGCTCCAGTTAGTGAAAACGTAGCCGCCGCCGGCGGTGGCCGTGAGCGTCACGACCGTGCCGTACTTCCAGCCGCCGGGGCAGTTTTGCGGCGGAGAAGGATCCACCGAGCCGCTCCCGCCAGGACTCACATTCGTCGTCAGCGTGTAGCAGTTTGGCGTGAAGTTGGCGACGACGTTCGTGTTCGCGGTTATCGTCACCGACGTCGGATTAGTGCTGCCGCTCGCGCCGCCGCTCCAGTTGGAGAATGTGTAGCCCGTGTTGGCCGTGGCGGTCAGTGTCACCGTCGTGCCATCGTTGTAGTCGTTCACGCAATTTGGCAATGGTGACGGGACCAGTGAACCGGCACCGCCCGGGCTGACATTCGTCAACAGGGTATAGCAGACCGTCGGCGCGCCGGGCACGGACTCTGTGTTATCGTTCGCGCTGGAGCAGCCCGGGTCGGCGGGATAATCGATCAGGCCGTCGGCGTCGTTATCCAGACCATCGTTGCACTGCGGGAAACTGGAAATGTTCTTGATAATCGTCCGTGTGGACTTGAAGGTCATGGGCAGCGGCGGAATCGGGGCGAGAGGCACGAGAGGCTGATAAGTCGTTGCGACGGTTACCAACAGGCGATCGCCACTGACCACGCGATTCTGGTTAGCAGACGAGGCGTCGTCACATGCGGCACCAGAGATGGCGATGGCGCCGTCGTCCCAGCTGAAGGTGAAGGCGCTGTCCGGCAGCGTCAGCAATGGGGCGACGGCTTTCTTGCCGGCCAACCTCATGCCGGCGCAGTCCAGATAGTACGGCGTGCCGCTTGGGTTGGTGCCGACGGCCGCGCCGTAGCGCGTGGCCTCGCGCGTGGCGGCTGAGACCATGCTGTAGACTGCCAGCACGCGGCCAAACTCGATGATGCCCAGCGTCAGGAGAAGTAGGACGGGCAAGACTAGAGCAAATTCCACAATGCCTTGGCCCCGTCGAAAATTCGAACAGTTGAAGAGTTTTGTATGGCCCATTGAGTTGTCGCTTTACGTTACAGCGATTGTAACGGAATTGTAACTCAAATGGGCGGCGTTGTGTGGGGGCTAGAAGTCCTGTCCTTACTTAGGTCTGGATACGGGTGTGGCGGTCATTGCCGGTGGGCAAAGCCGACCGCAAGGACATCCTCCACGCGATTTATCTTCCAAGATACCACGATCGAATACGACTTCTGGGGTTGGGCGGTCGAACGGTGGGCGAGGGCCGAGGCGAAGATCGACTCCGCGGATTTTGAGAGGTGGCTGGCGGCGGTCTGAGACTTATTTTTCGTCGAGCGGGCCGAGCGGCGTGGTTCCCAGCCGGTAGCCGAAGCCGCGCATGGTGAGGATGTAGGCGGGGTGCGAGGGATCGGGTTCGATCTTCCGGCGGATAAGCCAGATGTAGCGGCGGACGATGCTGGCGTCACTGCTTTCGCGCGTGCTCCACACCTCCCGAATCAGTTCCTCTTCCGAAATGGTCTGCCCGTGCTTCTCGATCAAGTAGGCGAGCACGCGGAATTCGGTGGGCGTCACGGGCACAATCTTTCCGGCCAGCCGCACCTGACGTTTGTCAACGTCCACGATGAGATCGCCCGCCGCATGCACCCGCTGCATCTGCCCGCGAGCGGACTCGGTCCGCGCCAGCACCGCCCGGATGCGCGCGGCCAGCTCGGCGAAGCTGAACGGCTTGGTGACGTAGTCGTCTACGCCCAGACGGAAACCTCGCAGTTTGTCGGCCTCGGACGACTTCGCCGTGACCATGATGACAGGAAAATCGGAGAGTTCGCGCAGGCGAGCGCAGGTCTCCCAGCCATCCATGCCCGGCATCATCACGTCCAATAGCACCAGGTCGGGCCGTTCGCTGTAGGCCTGCCGCACGGCCTCCGGGCCGTTGGCCGCCGTGGCCACCTCGAAGTCGTTTTGCTGGAGACATTCGCTCAGGAAACGCACCAGGGTGGCATCGTCTTCGACGATCAGAATCTTGCTACTCATCTTCACCCTCGGCGGCCGGCAGCCATAAGGTGAATCGCGCGCCGCCGCCCGGTGGTTCCTCCACGCAGATGTCTCCGCCCATCGCCTTCAGCAGGCGTCGTGTCACGTACAGGCCCAAGCCGTGCCCATAAACGATCTTGGAATCGCGCGAGTCGAGACGTCGAAATTTTTCAAAGACAAACTCCCGCAATTCCGGCGGAATGCCCGCCCCGTGGTCGCTGATACTCAAGTACACGCGACCGGCCTCAGCCCGACCCTCAATTTTCACTTCGCCCTCCGGCGCATACTTCAGGGCGTTGTCAACTAAGTGAAAGGCGGCGCTGGTCAGGGCGCGTTCGTCGGCCAAGAACGGAGGCAGGCCCTCCGGCAGGTCGAGCCGCAGGCGCTCGGCCGCGCTCGCCATCGAAAAACGATCCCGAATGATTTGCGCGATATGACCCGCCGCGACGGGAGTGGCAAGGAGAGGCAGCCTCCCCGCGTCGAGAGCCGACACGTCGAGAATGGTCTCGATAAACTGAGTCAGGCGCTGGATTTCAGCCTGGACCAGCACGAGCGTCTCCCGCGCGTCTGTCGCCATGTGGGTTGGACGGTGGAGCAAGAGTTCGATCCCGCCCACGACGTTAGTCAGCGGAGCCCGCAGTTCGTGCGAGACGAGCGCGACGAATTCCGACTTTAGTTGATCCAGCGTTTGCAGGGCCTGGTTTTGCTCGGCCAGCCGGGCCAGCGCCTCGCTCAAACTGCTCGTCTTTTCTTCCACCTTCTGCTCGAGTTGTGCGTTGAGCGTCTCCAGTTGGCGATGCGCGGCAGCCGCCTCATCGCACGCTGAATGCAGAACTGCCTGCTGGCGCTTCTGCTCGCTCAGATCGTGGGCCGTGCCGGCCAGCATCTGGCGAGAGCCGGCCTCGCCCTGCACCGGCCTCAGCGAGAGGTACGCCGGAAATTCCGACCCGTCGCGCCGCACCATGATGACCTCACCCGACCAGCCTGACGCCTGCCCGGACAGTCTTTCGCCTCTCGCCAATCGTCCATCGCCTCCGCGATGAGCGATGACCGGCGATCCCGGCGCCAGAAGGAGAACCGCCGAGCGTCCGAGTAGATCATCTTCGCGCGCGTAGCCCGTGGCGGCGAGCAGGGCCGGGTTGACGAGTCTCAAACGGCCGTCGGCATCACAAATGAAGGCTGGGTCAGCGGCGCTGTTGACCAAGTGCGCATACTGGCGCAGTTCAGCTTCGCCGGCCGCGGCCCCTTCGCGGGCGGCGAGCGCCAGCCCCAGCAGAACGAGGACGCCCATCGCCAGATGATCGGCCCGCCCGGTCATCTGCCAGTTGAGCAACGTGTACCAGCCTAGCCCGATGGTCGCCGCCCAGGGCAGAAGACTCTGGATACGCTGTCCCACCCGCAGGCGATGCAAGAGATCGTTGGCCGGGGCGGGATGCGCCGCGTGATCCCGTTGATAGAGCGCGCCGAGAGCGATCAAAGAATCTCCGCCCTGCCAACCGAGATCTATCGGACTGCCGGTGTGATAATTGCCCTGCAAAGTGAGGTAGCCGTAGGCGACGTCGGTGACGAGGAACAGCGCCAGCCCAGCAACGACAAAGCCGAAGCCCGATCTCAGGCCGCGTGGCTCCGACGTTAGAAAGATAATCAGCAAGAGCAGCAGTAAGGCCAGGTCGGCAGTGGGGTATACGGCTGCCCCGAAGGTTTCGGCCGGGCTTGCGGATGCCGTGACGATGATCGGCCGAATGAGCGCCACCAATGCGAGTGTGGTGATAGCGCCCGAAGCGATGGTCAGGTCAAGATAAATGCGCACGCGGCTGAAGCGCTCGCGCGGCATGGCTGGGTAAGCCAGCAATGCGATTGCGGCGAGGCCATAGCCCGCCAGGTACGCGGGATCGGCGAGGGAAAGGATGGGCGCCTCGATGTGGAGAACCACCTCGTAAAAAGTCCAGACGAGGTCACCCACCAACCACGCGAGAACGGCGGCGCCAAGAAAAGCCCAAGCCCGTTGCTGGCGGGAGTCGAGGCGAGGGGTTCCCCGCGACAGCGAGAACGCCGTGGCGATGGCCAGCAGACTCGGCGGCAACGTGATCAGGTCGCTCACGACCAATCGCCAGTCGCCCTCGGCGGGTTGCAGGGCCAGCCAGAGCGCGCACAGGCCGAAGTAGGCCGCGGCGAGTATCACCCAATCTTTCCACCGAATCCGAGATAGAGAGAGGGCCTGAGAGTTAATCATCGCTCTCTTGATTCTACCTCCGCCGAGCGTTGAAGACAATGAGGCCGGGTCAAGACCCGGCCTCATTGCAAGCCGCACTTAGCTGATCGGATTTAGTGACAGCCGCCCAACTCAATCGGCGTTAGGCAAGCCGTGGGCGTCGCCGTCCGGGTGCGGGTGGGCGTGGGGGTATTGGTGGGCGGCGGCGTGGGGGTGCCCGTCGCCGTCGGCCCCACGGTCGGCGATGGCGTATTGCTCGGCGTGAAAGTGGGTGTCGGCGTCGGCGTATTGCTGGGCGTGAAGGTGGGCGTCGCCGTGCGCGTCGAGGTCGGCGTGTTCGTCCTCGTGGGGGTGTTGGTGGCCGTCGGCGTATTGGTGATCGTCGCCGTGCTAGTCCGTGTCGGTGTATTCGACGGGGTGAAGGTAATCGTCGGCGTGTTCGTCCTGGTCGGCGTATTGGTGATCGTCGGCGTGTTCGTCCTGGTCGGCGTTCTCGACGGCGTGAAGGTAATCGTCGGCGTGTTAGTGATCGTCGACGTTGGAGTGATCGTCGGTGTGCGGGTCGGCGTTCTAGTGGCCGTAGCCGTGCGAGTGGGTGTGGCGGTGCAGGCAGGCACTGGACAGAGAGTCGCCGTGCTGGTGCGCGTCGGCGTGCTGGTGCGCGTAGGGGTCCGGGTCGCGGTGGCCGTTCGCGTGTTCGTCACCGTCGGCGTGCGTGACGGGGTGTAGGTCATCGAGGGGGTGTAAGTGATGGACGGTGTGTAGGTGATCGTCGAGGTGCGCGACGCCGTGGCGCTGGCCGTCGAGGTGATGCTGGCCGTGGTCGAGGCCGTCGGCGTGTTGGTGCGCGTCGGCGTCTGCGACGGCGTCGCTGTGTTGGTGGGTGTCGGCGTGATGCTGGGAGTTTGCGACGGCGTGCTGGTGGCCGTCGGGGTGCAGGTCGGCACGGGGTAGCCCGCGGTGCACGAGGATTGAGCGATGCTGCCGGGAATTCCGGCCACGCGCGAGGTGCGGAATTTTTCGACGATGCCTTCGCGCGAGGCAGTCAGTTTCAAGGTGGGCCAGATGCTGCTGACGAAAGGCAGAATCATCGGGTGGCGGAAAGTCACCACCACACGGACGCGGTCGCCCGGCCCGCCAGCATCGTCGAGCGGCGGGGTGAGCGGGCTTTTGACGCACAGCGGCGGCTCAGAGTCGCCGTAGTAACTGAAACCGGCGCGGTTACTGCAGATGGTGACGTGGTAGTAGCCGCGCTGGCTCGGGTCGCCGAGGTCGCCGCCGCTTCCGCTCACCAGGTAACTGAGATAGTCGCCTGAAACGGAACCGTCGGCTTGAATGCCGGCGGCTCCGGCGCGGGCGGCATCCAGAATCGAGGGCATTCTGGCCCAGTCCACCAATTGCTCGGTCATCGTCAGGTTGCCGCTGACGCTGACGGGGACCTGGCAGTCAATTACGCCATCGGCGTTATCTTCAGTAGCCAGGCCAAGCGCCGCGTCGGCCTGGCCGCAGTAGGCGGTATTGTATTCGCCGGTGACGGCGTAGCGCACGCCGAAGCGCGCCGAGTTCTCCACCGCCAGCCAGGCCTGGATGAGGCGGCCGAACTCGATGACGCCGAACATGATCAAGAGGAGTACCGGCAGTGCCAGGGCGAACTCGACAAGAGCTTGGCCGAACGTTTGAGGGCGGAGGCGGCGGATGATACGAGACATGGCTTATTGTGTGATCCGGGTAAAGATTCTAGAGGCGATGTCTTCGAAAATCGGGATGAGCGCCGGGCCGGAGGGCGCGTAGTAGTATTGGCCGCAGTTCTGCGTGGCCGGCAGGCCCGCGCACGGGTCGGTCGTCCGATCGTTGTCGTCACCCACGGCGGCCATGTAGCGCAACATGGCCGAGCCAAACGACGACCCGGCCGCCTGACCCAGCGCAATCGAATAGATGGCGATGTCGTTGCCGAGCGGCTCATTCGGATTGCCGGATTTGAGCAGAGCCGCCTCGTCGGTCATGTCGCGCGCGTAGTCTTCGACGCTGTACGGCGGGCTGGTGGAGACCCACGAGCTGCCGGGAGGGCAGGTGGTGGAATCGGTATCCACACAGTAGCGCGGATTGCTCGGCGCGGTGTCAATACACACCGTGCTCCAGAAGGACGAGTCGAGGTTGCCGCCGCAGAAGCCGTTGGGGAACACATCCGGAATCGTCGAGCTCGTCGCGGGGGTGTCGCTCAGGTTGGCCACGCCGTCCGAAAGGAATACGATGACCCAAACGCTGTCGGGGCGGCCGAACTGCCGCAGGATGGCGCTGGCCGTCCTCATGCCGCAACCGGTGCAGGTCGAGACGGGCGAAGCGGGATGGCCGTGCGTGTTAATATAGTCCTGGATGCCCGCTTCGTCGGCCGCAGTGTAGACGCCGTCCAGGTTCCAATCGTAGGCATCGAGATGATCGTCGTCGTCGCAAGGGGTGGTCGGGGTGTAGTTGCCGGGAATACCATCATCGGCCCATCCGTAGGCATCAGGGTCCATGGTGCAGGGCAGGGCCGGGTCGGCGTCGAAGCCATCGCCATCCCGATCTTCCGGATTGACCGGGTTGAATTTGCCGAGGATTGCATTCTGACCGGCGCGCCACCACAGGCGCGCGGCGGGCGCGTCGTCGTGCAGGGCAATGGAATCGATGGCGGAATAGGCGTCGCCGTCCGGCAGGGCATTGTCGTTGCCGAGGTTGAGGCTGAGATTCTCGGGATCACCGGTAATCGAGTTGGTGATCGGATGCGCTGTGGCGAAATAGTCGAAATTGACGACGGCGACCCGGTCGTAACCGTCGTACAAGGTGTCAACCAGAGCCTTCGCGGCAGCCTTGGCGTCTGCCAAGGGATAGCAGGTGTTTGCCGCGTTGCAGGCGGAAGGATCGAAGTCGTCCGGGTTGGTATAGCCGATTGTGCAATTGGGGTCGCAGACCGTGTCGGAGCCCATGGACTCCGAAGTGTCAATCACGATGACGACGTCCACCGTGGCGGCCTCGGCGATGGAAAACGTGCGGAGCGGAACAGACGTGACGCCGAAGAGTTGCAGGAAGTAGACGGGGGCCTTTTGCGTCGCGTCCACCCACACGAGTTTGCGCGGCGCGTCACCTGCGCCCGTGTCGGGGCATTTGTCGTAGAACTCCGGCGTCAGGCCGGTCCACGGAGGCACACCGTCCGGGTCCACATCGTCGCGGAGGCCGTCGCCGTTGGAGTCGCAGATGAAGACCGACAGGTTCAAGTCCGCCGGATCGACGTTGTGGAAGTTCATCATCTCCTGGGAAGCGTCGGTCAAGCGCGAGAGCGATTCGCCGCGCTTGAAGTCGTTAGAGGCCGCTACGGCCGCCGCGTCCACCGCGCGCTTCAACTGCCCGTAGGTGAGATAGAGCATGCCCACGTCGGTGACCAGACCGACGAAAGCCAGCAGGGCGAGGAAGGAAATCGTCATCAGGATCAACGCCTGTCCGCGTTCGGCAGTCGGCGCGGGCTTTCGATCCTTTTGGAGAGGCGGGCTGGAAAGCCTGCCGCAGGATGTCCTAATTGGCTTCATCATTGTCGGTAGGGCTTACGCACTGCGGATCGGCCATATCAATGAAACCATCGCCGTCATTGTCTATCGTGTCCATGCAGCGCGGCGGTTGAACGGTGGGCATGACGGTGTAAACGTGAATCTTCAATGGGTTCGGAATGACCTGGTAGAAAATGGGCAGGTGCAGAACCTGGTAATAGCAGTAGTAGGCCTCGACGATCACGAAAGCCTTGTCGGGCGGCGCATTGGGGGGCAGGAAGGAATTCACATCGGCGCTGCTGAAAAAGGGCTGGGTAGTGACGATATTGCCCTGGCAATCATATTGCCAGTTATTGCTGGCGCCGGAGAGCGCCCAGTAGCCGCTTGGGTCCGGCCAGGCTTTGGTCACGGTGTTGTTGTTAACTGAGAAGACCGTGATCACGATGTCGTCCTGCGATGGCTTGAGCGGCAAGTCCGGGTTGAAGCCGTTGCAGAAAGTGTCCGGCCAACCACTGCAGGCAGGCGGCGGGCCGGGCGAAGAAAAGATGCAGGTCGTATCATAGTAGAAGTTCAGGTCGCCGGAGGTGGAACAATCGCTGTCGCCCGGCGTGGAAAAAGAATCGCGGTTCGAGGCAAAGCGGGCTGCCTCGCGCGTCAGATCGATGAGCGTCAGGTATCGGTTGATGAAGATGCCGACCTCGACCAGCCCACCCAACAGCAGCGCGATGATTGGCAGGGTGAGAGTGAGTTCGACCAGAGCCTGGCCCCGATGGCGCTTTGACATCATTTTTCCAACGCGTTTCTCATCTCAGCCGCCTAATACAATTCCGTGTTTCGATTATAGGGCATGGTCTGGTCGTTAGGCAGGGGAAAGTGGGGTTAGCGCGCCTCTTTGTTACTTGGGCTGGACAGTATTGTAACACAAACCGGACTCGCCGCGATTTGCTATTTCCGGCGATTTGAGTTATATCGGGCCAATGCTATTCGCTATAGTCATCGCCGCGTTGATCTTTGGCTTCCTCAACGGCATTCACGACTCTTCCAACATCGTCGCCACAGCCATCTCTTCGCGCGCGCTGCCGCCGCGCGTGGCGCTCTTCCTCACCGCCCTCGCCGAGTCAGCCGGGCCGTTTCTTTTCGGCGTTGCCGTCGCCACCACCGTCGGCAAAGGATTGATCGATCCCACTGCTATCACGCCGGGTGTGGTGCTCGGCGCGGTGCTGGCGGCCATTGCCTGGAATCTGATCACCTGGTTTCTGGGTATCCCCTCTTCGTCGTCGCACGCGCTCGTGGGCGGTCTGCTCGGCGCGGCAGTGATGGCCCGCGGCCTGAAGGTGATTCAGGCCGCCGGGCTGTGGAAAGTGCTGATCGCGCTATTCGTCTCGCCGCCGCTGGGCCTGCTCGTCGGATTCCTGATCATGCGCCTGGTGCTGTTTCTGGCGGCGGGCGCGCCGCCGCGAGTGAGTGAACTTTTCAAGCACCTTCAGGTCGTCACGGCCATTGGGCTGGCGCTGTCGCACGGCGCCAACGACGCGCAGAAAACCATGGGCATTATCACGCTCGGTCTGGTGGCAGCCGGCGTGTTGACGACCTTCGTCATCCCGCTGTGGGTGATCGCCGCCAGCGCCATGTCGATCGCGCTCGGCACGGCGTTGGGAGGCTGGAGACTCATTCGCACGCTCGGCGGGCGGATCTACAAGATCCGTCCGATACACGGCTTCACCTCCCAGACGGCCTCGGCGGCGGTGATCCTCGGCGCGGCTCTGCTCGGCGGGCCGGTGAGCACCACCCAGGTCGTCAGTTCGGCCATCATGGGCGCCGGGGCGGCGGAACGAATGTCAAAGGTGCGCTGGAGCGTGGCTCAGGAGATGCTGATCGCCTGGGGACTGACGATCCCCGTCACGGCAGTGATTGCCGCTCTAGTCTATCTTCCCATCAAAAGGATTGTCTGATGAAGCGCTTGAAATGGTTCGGACGCAGCAAGCAGGATAAGTTCCTGCGCCTGTTGAGCGAACAGGCCGAACACACGCAGAAGGGACTTGAAGGCTTGCACGCCTATATGCGCCAGCCCGACGAGGAAGTTGCGCGCCAACTGCACGCGGTGGAGAAGGACGCCGACGAAACGCGGCGCATTCTGATCGACGAACTCAACCGCAACTTCATCACGCCCATTGACCGCGAGGACATCTTCGCGTTGTCGCGGGCAATTGACGACGTGCTCGACTACGCCGACACGACGGTGGAGGAGATGGTGGCCCTCGGCGTCCAGCCGAATCCCTATCTGGTGCGGATGGCGTCACTGCTCTCAGACGCGGCGCAGGAGATTCATCGCGGCGTTTTGCAGTTGGAGGATCACCCGAACGTCGCCAACGATCACGCGGTGCGCGCTAAGGCATTGGAGAACCGCGTGGAGAGTGTGTACCGCGAGGCGATTGCCGCGCTCTTCTCCGGCCCGCGCGACGTGGATCACGTCGTCGAGATGCTCAAACTGCGCGAGATCTATCGCCACCTCTCGAACGCGGCCGACCGGGGCGACGAGGCGGCGAACGTGATCGGGGATATTGTCGTGAAGCAGTTGTGAGGAAATGGGAAATTAGGGAAACGCGGGAGCTGAAGGAACTCGCTCGCGATGTGGCGAGTTCATCTGTTTCCCTCCCTTTCCCTTACTGAGAGCGCATTTTGGTCGTAATGAAATCTAACAGCAGTCGAGCCGCGAGGAGGCACGTGGCTCGCGCCGGGCTGTCGTAGACCGGGTTGAGCTCGGCCACGTCAACCGCGGCGATGCGCGGCGCGACGGCGCGCACGAAGTCCATCACCTGTTGTCCGGTGAGGCCGCCCGGCTCAGGCCAACCTGTTCCCGGCGCCTCGCCGGGATTCAATACGTCCATATCGATCGTCAGATAAATCGCCGCCGTGCCATCGCCCGCCCAGGCCAGGGCTTGCTCGGCGGCGGCCTGCGCGCCCAGTGCCGCGAAACGAGTCGCGCTGATGCGCCGCACCCCCAACTCGTCCGCAATTTGATACTGTTCGACCGTGGTGTACCCGCGCAGGCCGACCTGCACGAGGTTCGGCGCGGCCAAACGTTCCAACTCCAGCGAGCGGCGCATGCCACTGCTTCCAGAGAACTTGCCCTGCCGCTCCGACTCGGACATGAGGTCACGGTGCGCGTCGAGTTGGATCAACCCGATGTTGCCGCGCGTCGTGTCGTGCAGTGCCTTGATCGCCGGGTAACTGATCCCGTGATCGCCGCCGACGACTACCGGCACGTAGCCGGCTTCGAGCGCACGACGCACGACGGCATAGCTCTCTTCGACGGTCTTTTGTGCGTCGTAATAACTCAGCGCGACATCGCCGAAGTCCGC
>JACQED010000049.1 GCA_016200785.1 Chloroflexota bacterium | reverse complement strand
TCAGAACGTGCTGGCCGTCGCCAACCTCGCGTTGTTGACGGGCAACATCGGACTGCCCGGGAGCGGCGTGAATCCACTGCGCGGCCAGAACAACGTGCATGGCGCCTGCGACATGGGCGCACTGCCCAACGTGTTCTCCGGCTATCAATCGGTGAGCGACTCGGCGGCGCGCGGAAAATTTGTGAAGGCGTGGGGGCGAATTCCCGAATCTGAAAAGCCCGGCCTCACCGTGATCGAGATGATCGGCGCGGCGGGGAGCGGGAAGATTCGTGGCCTGTGGATCATGGGCGAGAACGCGGCGATGAGCGACCCCGACGCGCATCACGTCGAAGAGTCACTGCGGCGCGCCGAGTTTCTCGTCTGCCAGGATATTTTCTTGAACGAGACGGCGAACTTCGCGCACGTCGTGTTGCCGGCGGCTTCGTTCGCCGAGAAGGACGGCACGTTCACGAACACCGAACGGCGCGTCCAGCGCGTCCGCCGGGCGATCGATCCTCCGGGTGAGGCGAGGGCGGATTGGGAAATCATTTGTGAAATCGCCAATCGCTTATCGCATATCGCAGGCAATGGGCGAGCGGCGTGGACTTACGCTGACCCGGCGGAAATTTTGCAGGAGATTGCCTCGCTGACGCCGAGTTACGGCGGCATCTCGTTCGACAGACTCGAGGCGAGCTATGGCTTGCAGTGGCCGTGTCCCACGCCCGATCATCCGGGCACGCCAATCCTGCACACTGAACGATTCACGCGCGGCAGGGGCAAGTTTTCGGTCGTGCATCACGTCGAGCCGGCGGAACGGCCCGACGCGGATTATCCGCTGACGCTCACGACCGGACGACGCCTTCAGCAATACCATACCGGCACGATGACGCGCCGCGCCGCCGGGCCGGAGTTCATCGCGCCGGAGGAACTGGTCGAGATAAACCCCGCCGACGCGGCGACCCTCGGCGTGGCCGATGGCGGCTGGGTGACGGTCGCCTCGCGGCGCGGCGAGGTGCGGGCCAGGGCGTGGGTCACCGATCGTCCGCGGCCCGGTGTCGTCTTCATGACATTCCACTTCGTCGAAGCGTTGGGCAACGTCTTGACCAACCCGGCGCTCGATCCGGTGGCGAAGATTCCAGAGTACAAAGTGTGCGCGGTCAAGGTGAGCGCGGCGCTCAACTGACTGCCGACGTGGTTTCTCCTCTCCTTGGTCCAACGCCCCGCCGGTGTGATTAGCGGGGCGTTGGCATTTCCACGGGGATAACGTGATTCTTACGCGCGCGCGAATGCCTCTGGCGCGCACGGCTTATGGTGATAGAATAACGATGGCGCACAAAATCGGATTGAGCATTCATGGAAAGTGGAGGGTGAGCAGTTGGCCAGGCCAGTCATAATTTCAGTGGACGACGATCCGGCGGTGCTAAGCGCGGTCGAGCGCGACTTGCGAAAAAAATACGGTCGCGACTACCGCATCTTGAAGTCCGACTCGGGCGCGGCGGCCATCGAGTCGTTGAAGCAACTGCAGTTGCGCAATGAGGCGGTCGCGCTGTTCATCGCCGACCAGCGCATGCCGGAGATGACCGGCGTGCAATTCCTCGGGCAGGCCGGCGCGGTGTACCCGGAAGCCAAGAAAGTTTTGCTGACGGCGTACGCCGACACCGAAGCCGCCATCACCGCCATCAATCGCGTTGGACTGGATCACTACTTGATGAAGCCGTGGGATCCGCCCGACGAGCATTTGTATCCCGTCCTCGACGATCTGCTCGAAGATTGGAAGGCCCACGTGCGTCTGCCCTACGAAGGCATCCGCGTGGCCGGCGCGCTGTGGTCGCTTCAATCGCACGAGGTCAAGGACTTCCTCGCGCGTCACCAGATCGCCTATCAGTGGCTCGACGTCGAGAGCGATTCAAAAGCGCGCGCGCTCGTCGAGGATTACAACAAGGGCCAGTTGAAAATTCCCGCCGTCTTCTTCCCCGATGGGACCGTGCTGGTCGAACCCACCACGAAGGAACTCGCCGCGAAAGTGGGCTTGAAGACGCAAGCGGCTTTGCCGTTCTACGATTTCGTCATCGTGGGCGGTGGGCCGGCCGGCCTCGCGGCGGCGGTGTACGGCAGTTCGGATGGCTTGAAGTGTCTGCTGATCGAAAGGCAAGCGCCGGGCGGCCAGGCCGGCAATAGCCCCAAAATCGAGAATTACATGGGTTTTCCGCAAGGTCTGTCGGGCGGGGATCTCGCCAGACGGGCGGTGACGCAGGCGCGCCGTTTTGGCACCGAGATCATCTCGGCTCAGGCCGCCAGTAAGGTGCGCGTTCAGGACAAGTATCGTGTTGTCGCGATGGCCGACGGATCGGAAGTGTCGTGCCACGTCGTTCTGATCGCGACCGGCGCCTCGTTCCATACGCTGGACTGTCCCGGCGCGGCTGAATTGGCCGGCGCGGGCGTGTATTACGGCGCGGCCCACACCGAGGCCTTTTACTACAAAGACCAGGACGTATTCGTCATCGGCGGCGCGAACTCGGCCGCGCAAGGCGCGATCTTCTTGACTCGCTTCGCGCGCAAGGTGACGGTGATGATCCGAGGCGCAGAATTGACGGCGTCGCAATATCTCGTGGACGAGATCAAGGCGAACGAGAAGATCGAGATCGTGCCGCACGCCGAGATAGTCGAACTTCACGGACAGGGCCGACTCGAAGAAACCGTGATCAAGAACAATGCGACCGGCGAAATGAAAACACTGCCGGGTGCGGCCATGTTCGTATTCATCGGAGCGCGGCCGCACAGCGACGTGGTGTCCGGGCTGGTGATGTGCGACGAGAAGGGGGCCATCCTCACCGGGCCTGATTTGACGAAGGACGGCAAACGTCCCAGGGGCTGGCCGCTCGACCGCGATCCGTTCATCCTTGAAACGAACGTGCCCGGCATCTTCGCCGCCGGCGACGTGCGGCACGGGTCGAACAGCCGCGTGGCCTCGGCGGCAGGCGAGGGCGGCATGGCCGTCGCGCTGACGTGGCAGTATCTCAAGACGATATGAGCGTCGAGTTTCTGCGGCGGTTGGAACTCTTCTCCGGCGTCGCCGAGGCCGACCTGAACTGGCTGATCGAGCAGGCCAGGCCGGTCACCGTCGAGGCCGGCGGTGTTCTGATCGAAGAAGGCACCCCCGGCGACTCACTCTACATCATAGAGGACGGGGCGTTCGAGGTGTTGAAACGCTCGGGGCAGCAAGACATCGCCATCGCCGTGCGCGAGCCGGGCGCGGTCATCGGTGAAATGTCACTGCTCGACAATTCGCCGCGCATGGCGTCGGTCCGCGCCACGCAGGAAAGCCATCTGCTGATGATCCCCCACGAGGCATTTCACCAAATGCTGACCACCAGCCCGTCGGCGGCGATGGCGATCCTGAAGGTCGTCTCTTCGCGCCTGCGGCAGAACGAGGGGTTGTTGCGGCAGAGCGAGAAGATGGCGGCGCTGGGCACGCTCTCGGCCGGGCTGGCGCACGAGCTGAACAACCCGGCGGCCGCGGTGAAGCGCAGCGCCGCCCAACTGGGCGAGGCGCTGACCACGTGGCAGGGTTTGTCGAGCGATCTCGAAGAGTTGGCGACGGCGCCCGGCCAACGCGAAAGAGTCCGCGACTTGCGCGACGAGATCGCCCGGCGCGCGGCCCAGGCGGCCAGACTCGATCCGCTGGCGCGCAGCGATCGCGAGGGCGAACTTCAGACGTGGCTGGAGGATCGCGGCGTGGACGAGGCCTGGGAACTCGCGCCCACGCTAGTCAATTTTGGCTGGGAGGCCGAAGAGTTGGAGAGGCTGGCCGTAGATTTTTCAGACGAGGCACTGCCCGTGCTCATGAGGTGGCTGGCGGCGGGTTGTTCGATCAACGGCCTGCTTACCGAGGTGGGCATGGCCGCCGAGCGGATCTCCGAGATCGTCAGGGCGGTCAAATCGTATTCTTATCTCGACCAGGCGCCGATTCAGGAAGTGGACTTGCACGAGGGGCTGGAGAATACTCTCGTCATTCTGCGGCACAAACTCAAGCAGGCGGTCAAGGTCACGAAAGACTATGCGCCCGCACTGCCGCGCATCGAGGCCTACGGCAGTGAGCTCAATCAGGTTTGGACGAATATCCTCGACAACGCGATCGACGCGATGAAGGGCGAGGGCGAACTCACGCTTCGCACCTACCAAAAGAACGAGCACGTCGTGGTGGAACTGGCCGACACCGGGCCTGGCATTCCCCCCGAGGTCCAGCCGCGCATCTTCGAGGCGTTCTTCACCACCAAGCCGCCGGGCGTCGGCACGGGTTTGGGCCTCAACATCGCCTACACCATCGTCAACAAGCACAACGGCCTCATTCAAGTCACCTCCCGCCCGGGCGCGACCTGCTTTCAAGTAACTCTGCCGATCAGACTCAAAAGCCGATGATCGCTCCCTCTCGCACCGCGCCAGCGGTGTCGCGGGATAATCATCGGCTCATAGCGCAGTGGCGGTGAAATGCGCTCGACTTTCAGCCGGTATCCATGGATTGGCTGTCTGCGCGGGATGCTTCACCGCCCCGTTGCCACGGCTCGGCGGCCACTGCCCGGATGCCCTCGATCAAGCGCGTCGAATCGATGTCCTTCAGCCAGTAGTGCCACGCCCCGGCGCGCAGAGCGGCCTCGCGTTCCTCTTCATCGGTGTAGGAGGTAAGCACCACCACGCGCGTCTTTGACGCCAGTTGGCGCATGGCCTGCAGGCCGGCGTGATCTTTCCCCTTCAACTCCATGAGCACCACGTCGGGTTTGCCCTCGTCCACCCCCCGCAAACCCTCGGCAAATGAGCCGACGGCCTCCACCTCGAAGCCCGGCGTCGAACTCAGGCGCGCGCGCAAAGCCTCACGTACGTCCTGATGCTCGTCTATGATGAAAAGCTTGAGGTTGGCCACCGGGTTTCCCCGAAATGAAAATAGACGCCGAACAGCGCCGCGTTGCGAGTCATGGAGTTCCGCCGGGTGTTCACTCGACAGTATAGGGATAGGAGGTGGGGCTTGTAGTGCCGTTCGTCCCGAAATGGGGGATGATCTTCGTCTATTCCACGGGGATGGAAACGACGAGGGAAGTGCCCTGGCCGGGGGCGGCATGGATTGCGAGACTGCCGGCCAGGCTCTCGGCGCGCGCCCGAATGTTGGCCAGGCCGTGGCCCACCCGTTCCGACCTGGCTTTGGGATCGAAGCCTTGCCCGTTGTCTTCGACCTTCAGCGTCACGAGGCCGTCTCGACGCGCCACGTCAACGCGAATAGCCGAGGCCTTGGCGTGCTTGGCGGTGTTGGCCAGCGCCTCCTGCGCGATGTGGAACAGCGCCTGAGCCGCGACGGGGTTGAGGCCCTCGATCGCCTGCGGGCCGAGGTGCACGTCAATCGGCGTCAGCGTGTTGGCCTGGAACTCGCGCGCCAGCCGGGCCAGCCCCTGACTCAGATCGCCGTCGAAGCGCTGGAGGCGCAGGTCGAGGATGTAGCTGCGGATGTCGCGGATCACATCGTTGAGAGCGGCGACGGACTGCCCCATTCGGTCGCGCGCCGACGCGGGTTCTTCGTCCAGAAGCATTCTCGTGAATTCGAGTGTGAGGCCGACGGCGTAGATAGACTGGATGACGCCGTCGTGCAAATCCATGCCGATGCGCGCCCGCTCTTCGAGCACGGCCAGCCGGGCGACCTGCGCGTACAACCGCGCATTCTCGACGGCCACGCCGATCTGGTGGCCAATGCCCATGAGCAGGCTGATGTCGGACTCGTCGAAGGCTGTCGGATCGTACGAGGCGAGGTCAATGGCGCCGACGACCTTGCCCTTGGCGAAAAGCGGAATGCAGGCGAACGACTGCAAGCCGGCTTCCATGACCTGTTTGCGGAGAAAGCGCAGGTCGCGAGTCAAATCGTGCGTGACCATCGGCTTGCCGCTCAACGCGACCTGACCCGGAAATCCTTCGCCGCGCTTGAAGCGCCGGATAGTGCGAAAGGTGTCGGGAAAACATCCGCGGTGCAGTGCCAGCAACATATCGCCGCTGGTCTCATCCATCAAGAAAATCTCGCCGGCCTCCGCGCCGGAGACAGTCAGCACCTGGTCGAGCGCCTCGCTCATCACGCGGTTGAGATCGAGATATTGGCTGGTAGCGACGGCAACGGCATTGAGCGCCGCCAGTTCACGGTTGCGATCGACGGTAGACTGATAGAGGCGGGCATTTTGCACGGCGCTGGCCGCGTGCGAGGCAAGCAGTTCAACGAGAGACTGGTCGTCTTCGGTGAATTCGTCCGTGCCGATTTTGTCGGCGAGATAAAGGTTGCCGAGCACCTTGCCGCCGGCGAGGATCGGCACGCCCAGAAAACTCTTCATCTCCGGATGGCCGGGAGGGAAGCCCACCGAGCGCGGATCGTCGGCGACGGCGTGCAGGCGCAAAGATCTGCCCTCGTTGAGCAGCGCGCCTAGCAGGCCCTTGCCCTCCGGGCGGTGCGGGATGCGATTGGCTTCTTGTTCTGTGATGCCGGAGAAAATGAACTCGGCCAGGCGGCCTGCAACATCGGGCACGCCGAGGGCGGCATAACGCGCGCCGGCCAGTTCGCGCGCCGAATCGACGATCTGTTGAAGAGTTTTGTCGAGGGCGAGTTGGCTGTTGACAGCCAGCGCGGCGCGGTTGAGCGCCTCAAGAGTCGAGCTGGCGATGCGCTTGATCTCGGCCATTATCTTGCGCTTCCAATTGAACGGTCACGCCAAACTCGGCGCCCTGGTCGCTTTCGGCGAGCGCGAGGTGGTTGCACTACTGAGCACGACGGCGGGGCGGATGCTTACGCCATCCACGACTGCCTTGCGATCACCAAAGACCGTGCGCTTGTCGAGTTTGGCGGCCTGCGGCTCAAACGCATCATATCATACTTATGCCATTCGTGGGCAAGGCGAATGGTATAATCATAACACCCTCATCTACTCAAGAAAGGCAAAAAGGAAAATGAAAGCGTTGCGTATCACCATTCTCGGTCTCGCGATCGCCGGCTTGATCCTCGCCGCTTGCGGCGGCGGCGGGGCGAGCGGCGGCCAAGCGGCGCCGCCCATTCCGGCCGGCGATGCCACGGCCGGCAAAACCAAATTTGAAGGCACGTGCGCCGCGTGCCACGGCCCCGACGCGAAGGGCCTGCCCGGACTGGGCAAGAATCTGGTGACGAGCGAGTTTGCCAAAGGCAAGACCGACGCCGAGCTCGTCGCCTTCATCAAAACGGGCCGCCCGGTGAGCGATGCGCTCAACACGACCGGCGTTGAGATGCCGCCGAAGGGCGGCAACGCCGCGTTCACCGATCAAGACTTGGCCGACATCATCGCCTACGTCCGGACGCTGGAGAAGTAGCCTGTCTGCGTTCCATTAAGACGAAGAGCGCCGCCGCAGTCAATTGCGACGGCGCTTTTGTATTTTGGCAGTAATCGGATTCGGACGTATAATCCCGGCAGTATTGGTGATGAAAGGATTTACGATGAGCGACAATCGACCGCCCACGGTGTACAACGACAACATCTTCAAGAATATCGTCCGCCAATTGCGGCTGGCCTGGCGTTTGTTCCTCGATCCGCGCGTGCACTGGCTGACCAAGTCTCTGCCGATCATCGCCGCCATCTATGTCATCTCGCCGATTGATTTTATCCCCGAAGCGGTTGTGCCGATCCTCGGCGGCATGGACGATCTGGCGATCGCCGTCTTTGGATTGAAACTCTTCATTGAGTTCAGTCCGCCCGAGGTGGTGCAGGAGCATCTGCGCGAGTTGCTTGGCGCTGTGAGCACGTGGCGCGTGGCGGACGATGCGCAGAAAGGCCCGGCGGTGTCAGACGGCCACGAGACGACGGTGGTGGAGGGGGAGTATCAGGTCGTCGAGGATAAGCCGTCGGAAGTGGAGTCTGATCGCACGTAGTCACTCCGGCGGCGTCGCGGAAGTTCCCGGATTTTCCTCGTTTGCCTCCGTCGCCGCATTCCCCTCGGCCAGCGCCACCTTCTTGACCTCCTCCGCGCCCGGCCCGGTGTATTCCAAAATATACAACCCGCTCTGAATGTCGGCCGCGTAGATCAGGCCCTCGCGCAGGATCGGATAACTCCACATTTGCACCGGGTACGTCCCGACGTAGGATCGGGCGGCCGCGCCTTCGCCGTTCGGCACGAACAACCCCACGCGGCGCGGCTGAGTCACATCGCTCACGTCCAGCACCTGCAAGCCACCGCCATACCAAGTCAAGAAAACCAGATTCCCGACGACGAGCGGATTGTGCGCGGTGAAGACCGCGTCCGCCTGCGGCAGCCCGTCGCACGCCGGATCGTTCTCCGGCAATTCGAAGCGGCCGACGCTCTGTGGGCGGGCCTCGTTCGCCACGTCGGCGATCATCACTCCGGCAAACGGACACTCGTACACTTCCTGAGTGAGAAGAACGTAGCGCGGGTCCGTGAGGAGGACGGCGCTGTGGACGTTTTGGCCGAGGGCGGGGGAGAAGCCGGAGGGATCACGAATGAGACGTAATTGGGGGTTGGTCATTGGAGATTGGAAATCGGATGAATCGGCGACGAGGAAACCGCCGTCCCACAAGGCGAGATACGCTCGCCGGCCGTCGCGCGACACGCTGAGCGAATGGAGCGTGCCGCTTGCCCGCTCTTCGGCGGCAGTCCACGTCGCCACGCGCTGGGGGCGGGACGGATCGCTCAGGTCAACGACTTGCAGATCGGGCCGGTCGTGGAACATCGCGGCGAACATCAGCAGGCGCGCGACCCCCCTCACTCCCCCCGGCGACGGGGGGACGAGGGAGTCGCGCCACAGAAAGAATTCGTGTGGAACCGCGCTCAGGCCCAGCGAACCAAGCGGCTTCGGGTGGCGGCAGTCGCTGACATCGTAAGTCAACACACTCGCAGTGGGCGAGAGGTTCGCGACGACGAGCAGGCCGAGGTCGGGCACGGCGCGGAGTTCGACGGGCTGACCGTTGGGTGGGGTTGCCAATTCGCCGACGAGCGACGGATTCTTCGGATCGCTCACATCCACGATCGCAATATCCGGGTTGCGATTGCCGACGTAAGCGCACGGGTAATTCAGCGAGGTGTCTCTGTGCTGGATTGAATGGTGGCGGTGATCTGCGGGGGCGGGATTGTCGGGGGAGGGGTTGCCGAATGTAATTGAGCGGGTGAGGCGCAGGCGGAGATGAACGACAGCAGTAACAGCCCTGCGAGACCCGAACGGTTGTGTTTCCGTTTCACTTTGTCACGACGACGAATGTCATCCCCCGCTTTTTACACCAGTTCCGTGCCGCTTCGTGCTTGCGGATGGTGTCGGGGTTCTGTAGATACTGTCCGCCTTTGACCTCGTGGAGTTCCTTTGCGCCGTCAACACGTTCAATTAGAAAATCCGGGCGGTAGCCGCGCACGTTGCCGGCCTCCGTGGCATATTGGATCACAATTCTAGAGAAGCCCCTACCACGATGAAGGCTTGGTGAATGTGCCCCTGCCGTCTATCAGTGTGACAGGGAACTGGCACTTTGCCAGCGCACCGGCGCGGATTTGCTTGACAAATCGCACGTGAGGCAGAAGCGCCGTGCTGGGGTATCTCTGCGGGTTGAGCAGGCCCACTGGCTTGCCCAATTGCCCGGCGACAACCCGAATTGGAAGCAGCAAATCCGAGTCGTTGGAAACGATCACGGCCAATTCGTAGTCGTTCCTGAAACCGTCTACCAGCAGGTGAGTGGCAATGTTCACATCCGAGCCTTTTTCCTCGGTCTTGATGACTCTGGCGTAGCCGCCCGACGGCCCGGCAAGGGGCATGGTGATTTCGTGGGTGAGGAAATAGCCGTGGATGATCGACAGATTCGGGATGGTCTCAAGTGCGCGAAGATAGGTTTCCTGACGGACGCGCTGTTCCGGGTCGGCGGGGCGAGGATTCACCAACGCGGTGAAATACCTGATCCGATGAATGTGATCACGAGGCAAGTAAAGCCGACACATCTCGGCGATATTCAGCCAGCGATAGGGTGTGTCCTTGACCGCGCCGTAGTACAGGTTGAAGCCGTCAACGTAGATGTTGACTTTCATGGGCGGAAACACGGAAGCCGCCCGATGGCGGCTTCGTACCAGGTTCGCCGAGGCTACTACTGGGGGATACGCTCTTATTATCTTCAACTTGGGTGAGATTGTCAACCGTCATTTTGCTTCGACCACCAGCCCCACCGTCCGCTCGCCGCCCTGATCGGCCTGCACCGAGCAGGCCACGTTGTACGCCCCGGCCTTCGGGAAGGTGTACTGGACAATCACTCTTGAAACGGCAGTCACCAAAAAATGGTGCTCTACTTCGTAAAACTCACTTCCTTTCCCCCATACTCCCCTGTCACCGTCATTGTCCCGTCGCCTTCCCGCGCGTAGTTGAGTTTGCCGTCTGCCAGTCCGGTCACGGCAACGTCCAGAGTGAAGCGGTCGTCGTCCGAGTTGTACGTCCCCCTCCCGGTCATGACAAAGCCCGATGAGAAGGCGCACGAGGTCAACGTGAATTGATCCTCCCCGGCGGCCTCGAAGGTCAGGGCGCCGCCGTGCGGACAGCCGACCGAGGTCGTCGTTTCGCCGTCCCAGTTGTAGTATTCGGGTAGATAGGTGATCTCTGTTTCTGCGGAGGCCAGTGCGTCGAGCGGGTCGGCGAAGGCGCGGGCGTCGGCTGGGGCGAGCGACACGTAGTCGTCGGCGATGACGCCGTGGCAGCGGGTTTCTCTCTGAGCCGGGAGTTTGCCTTCGACGAGAAAGGCGGTGACGATTTCATCCGGGCAGGCGTCGCCGCGTCCGAAGATGACGTGCGCGCCGCCGTCGGTCGTGATCAGAAAGCCGTCGGCCAGCCGGTGAAAGACGCGCTCGCCGTTCGCCACCGGAGTCGCGGGGTCGGCGGTCGCGCCGAGGACGAGGGTGGGGATGCCGTCGGCGGTGAGCGGCGCGGGGCGCGGGTCGGCGTGCGCCGGCCAGAAGGGGCACGGCAGGTCGGCGTAGAAGATCGAACTCAGGCGCGGGATGGAGGCATCCACGACGTCACCGGCGCGAAGGTAGGCCTGCGCGCGATCCTCGGCTGTGCCGGAGAAGTATTCGTAATCGTTGCACTCCACGGCGTAGTAGACCGCGTCTGACCACGTCGGGTCGGGGATGGCGGCCAGAGTCTCCGGGTCGAGGCTGAGGGCGTCGTAGGCCAATCGAGCCAACGGCACGAGATCGGCGCGCGCGGCGGCGGCCAGGGCGCGTTGAAGGAGCATCCGCCCGCCTTCGGCATAGACGTTGTTGGCGGCGGCGTTTTCGAGATCGGCCAGGGCGAAGGATCGCACGGCCTTGCCTCCCGATGGCAGAGGAAAGGTGAAGGTCATCGGCGCACGGGCCAGCCGCGCGGCGAGTTTGTCGTAAACGGCCAGCGCGTCGCCTCCCGCATCCGCGGCGCATTCCTGTTTGGCGTTGCAGTCTTTCAACACAGAGGCCAGCACGTCGTTGAACGCCTGCGCCTGTTCTTTCAAGTAATCAGGCCCGGAGAGGGTCAGGTCAACTGTGCCGTCGAGGATCAACCCCGCGAGGTGATCGGGATGCGCGGCGGTGTAAGTCTGCGCGAACTGCGTGCCGTAACTCTCGCCGTACAGCCAGAACTTTACGTCACCCATCGCCTGCCGGAACGCTTCTAAATCCTCGACTGCCTGCCGCGTCCCCAGGTAGGGCAGGCTTTCAGCCTGCCCCATTTGCCGCACACAATCTTCGGCGAATGCCCGCGCGGTGGCAATCGTCTCTGCTTCGTGCGCGGGTGTATCGCTCTTCAGATCGCTCTGATAAAAAACTGCCGCCGCCTCTACGCACTGCAATCCG
>JACQED010000136.1 GCA_016200785.1 Chloroflexota bacterium | reverse complement strand
TTCATCGGTCTCAACACCGGTCTGCTAGTGTGGGACATGGACCGGCCTGACCGCTTCTGGACGATCCTCGTCCGCCCGCAGTGGCGCTCGTGGCTGGCGCGCGGGGCTTTCATCCTCATCGGCTTCTCGGCGGTGGGTGGCCTCTATTTCCTCGGTCAACTCGCCAATCTCCCAATCTCCAATCTTCTCATCTGGCCCGGCGTCATCCTCGCGGTGCTGTCGGCAATCTACACCGCGTTCTTGTTCGCTCAAGCCGAGGGCCGAGACCTGTGGCAGAGCACGCTTCTGCCGTGGCACTTGTTCGTATGGCCGGATCAGCCGCGCTGTTGATCGTCGGCCCATTCGTCGGCCTCACAGCCGAAGCGGCTCGCCCGCTCGTCTGGACGTTCGGGCTGAGTTTACTCGTCAACCTGCTGATCACCTGGGGCGGCGAGTTCGCCGTGCCGCACGCCAGCCAAGTCGCGGCGATGGCGGCGCATATGATTACTGGCGGAAAGTATTCACGCTGGTATCGGGCGAGCCTGATCGGCGGGCTTGTCGTGCCGCTGGTCATAGTGGCACTGCCCGATCCATCGGTGTTCGCCTACTCGCTCGCCGGACTGCTCTCGCTGGCGGGGCTGTTCGCCTACGAGTGGGTGTTCGTGATGGCGCCCCAGGACGTGCCGAATAATTGAATCGCTGAGACGCTGACAGCGCTGAGGGCGCTGAAAGTGTTCTCGCCAGCCACCACAGAGGAACCAGTGTCTCAGCAGTCCAGTGAAGGTGAATTCGACGACAAGCCACAACGACGACCCCTTCTCAGCGTCATCAGTTTCCATCAGCGCTTCGGCGATTCAGGAGGTCGCCATGACCAACCCGCACGTCAAACCGGAGTATCCGCACTCGGAACTCACGGCCAAGATCATCGCCGCCGCGCAGGAAGTACATCGCACGCTCGGCCCTGGTTTCGAAGAGAAATTCTATCAACGAGCGCTCTCGAAAGAACTGCGAGCCGCCGGGCAGGAACACGATCGAGAAGTCTGGATCACCGTTTACTACAAAGGCGAGAAACTCGGCCGGAAGCGAGTCGATTTTGTCGTCGGCCCGGTCATGATCGAAACCAAAGCCAAAGCCGCGCTAGAGGACGTGGACTACATTCAGACGCTTTCCTACCTCAAAGCATCCGGCTTCGAAGTGGCTCTGCTGATCAATTTCGGCGGGCCAAAACTGGAAGTCAAGAGATTGATCAACACCCAGAAACCCTGAATCGCTGAAATACTGAACGACACTGAGGGCGCTGAAAACCCTCCCTTCGAGGCATGGGCGACACGCCAACATCATGATCGTCAAGTCAAACGCTCTTCATCCTTGCTCGAGCGCCCGAACAACCCTGACCACTCAGCGTCCTCAGCCCCATCAGCGCCTCAGCGATTTAAAGGCCCGCCGATGACCAATCCATTCCACGCTGACTCCAACGCCTGGCCTACCCTGACCCCCCAGCGTAATCAGCGCCCTCAGCGCCTCAGCGATTCAAAGGACTAGCGATGAATACACCCCTCTGTCTCCCCCCTCAGTCCACCGACTCCGGCGAACGCCTCCAGCAGTATCCCCCGCCCGATACGTGGGACGATTGGGTCGAGTGGGATCACAAGCAGTGGCCGAAGAAAGTCGCGAAGCATTACATGCTCGTGCCGACCGTCTGCTTCAACTGCGAGTCGGCCTGCGGGCTGTTGGGCTGGGTGGACAAAGAGACAATGCAGGTGCGCAAGTTCGAGGGCAACCCGGCACATCCAGGCAGCCGGGGGCGGAATTGCGCCAAAGGCCCGGCCACCATCAATCAGGTCAACGATCCCGATCGCATCCTTTATCCGCTCAAGCGCGCCGGCCAGCGCGGCGAGGGCAAGTGGGTGCGAGTGACGTGGGACGAGGCGCTCAAAGACATCGGTGGGCGAATCCGCAAGGCCATTCAAGAGGGACGACAGGACGAGATCATGTACCACGTCGGCCGGCCCGGGCACGACGGCGTGATGGAATGGATTCTGCCCGCTTGGGGCCTCGACGGCCACAACTCGCACACCAACATCTGCTCCTCCGGCGCGCGCGCGGGCTACGCTTTCTGGATGGGATTCGACCGACCGAGTCCCGACCACGCCAAGGCCAACGTCATTCTCCTGATCAGCAGCCACCTCGAAACCGGGCACTACTTCAATCCGCACGCCCAGCGCATCATCGAAGGCAAGATGGCCGGGGCCAAGTTGATCGTTTGGGACACGCGGCTGTCGAACACCGCGTCCATGGCCGACACGTGGATCGCGCCGTGGCCCGGCTCCGAAGCCGCGATTCTCCTCGCCATCGCCAACCATCTCATCACCACCGGCCGCTACAATCGCGAATTCGTCCGCAAGTGGGTGAATTGGGAAGAGTATCTGAAAGCCCAAAGGGCAAACTCCAAACTCCAAACTTCAAATCTCCAACCCCACGGGGGCGATTCGCAGTCTCCAATCTCCGATTCCCAATTACCAATTACTTTCGAGGCATTCGAGTCCGCGCTGAAAGATCACTACGCCAAATACACTTTTGAGTTCGCCGCGCAAGAATCCGGCGTCGAGGCGCGCATCTTGAAAGGCATCGCCGAAGACGTGGCGAATTGCGGCGGCAAGTTGGCGACGCACAACTGGCGAAGCGCCGGTTCGGGCAACCTCGGCGGCTGGCAGGTGGCGCGCTGCCTTTTCTTTCTCAACGTGCTGACCGGAAGCATCGGCGTCGAAGGCGGCACGTCGGCCAACGCGTGGGACAAGTGGGTGCCGCGCCCGCACAAGATGGCCCCGCACGTCAAACGCTGGAACGAACTCACCTGGCCGCGCGAGTATCCGCTCTCGTATTTCGAGATGAGCATTCTCCTTCCGCACTTTCTCAAAGAAGGGCGCGGCAAACTCGACGTGTATTTCACTCGCGTTTACAACCCAATGTGGACGAACCCCGACGGCTTCACCTGGCTCGAAGCCCTACGCGACGAGTCAAAGATCGGCCTGCACGTCGCGCTGACTCCGACGTGGAGCGAGTCGGCATGGTGGGCCGATTACGTTCTGCCGATGGGCCACGGATCGGAGCGGCACGACTTGATGAGTCAGGAGACTCACGCCGGGCAGTGGATCGCTTTCCGCCAGC
>JACQED010000135.1 GCA_016200785.1 Chloroflexota bacterium | reverse complement strand
AAAGCCGTCGAGTTCTGGAACGGGCGGCGGACGAGTTCCTCTTTGCCCTCCAGTGTTTCCGGTGGGACGTATTTGGGGATTCCGTAAAGTTCGGCGGCGACGGTGTTGCCTCGCACGTGGCACGCGCCCCGGTTCGACGTGGCGTAGTGCAGGGCCATCCCCTGAAACACGCGCGGGCTGTAGGCGGCCATCTCAAGTTTCTTCACGCCCATGAAACATTCGGGGTGGCCGTAGTGCTCGGCCAGCGCGGATCATCGCGTCGGCGTCGCCGAAGCGCAGGGGGAAGCCGATGTCGCTCTGCGGCACGTAGCCTTTCTCGTACAACTCCATCGCGCAGGCGACGGTCGCCCCCGCCGACATCGAGTCGATCCCGTAATCGCGGCACAGAAAATTGGCCTTGGCGACGGCGTCGAGATTCGACACGCCGCACATCGCGCCGAACGACCACGTCGTCTCGTACTCCGGCCCCTCGCCGCGTCCCGAGTACGGCCCGTCTTTCACTTCGCTGACGCGCGTGCAGGCGATGGGGCAGGCGAAGCAGGCGCGGTTCTTGAGCAGAATGCGCTCGGCAATCGCTTCGCCGCTGGTCGCCGGCGCGCCCTCGAACACCTCTTCCAGAAAATTGCGCGTGGGATACGCGCCCATTTCGTTGATCAGGTTGACGAGATTGGCCGTGCCGTAGGCGCGGAAACTGCCGAATGACACCGGGTCGTTGACGATCTTCTTGAGCACGTCGAGCGCGGCCAGCCAGAAGCCTTCCGGATCGGCGAGACAGATGCTCCCCGTGCCGAGCACGGCGACGGCTTTGAGATTCTTGCTGCCCATCACCGCGCCCACGCCGGATCGCGCCGCGAGTCTCTGCCGGTCATTGACGACCCCGGCGAGGAGCGAAAGTTTCTCGCCGGCCGGGCCGATACAGGCGACCTTCGCAAGTTGGCTGGTGGCGGCGCGCACCGCGTCTTCGGTCTCCTCCGGCGTCAGGCCCATCAGTTTCTCGGCGGAGCGGATTTCAACTTTGTCGTCCTCGATCCAGATGTACACCGGCTTGTCGGCCTTGCCCTCGAAGATGATCACATCGTAGCCGGCGAACTTCATCTCCGGCCCGAAGAAGCCGCCGGAGTTGGAGCAGGCAATCGTGCCGGTAAGCGGCGCTTTGCAGACGACGACGTAGCGCGACGCGGCGACCGCGCCGGTGGCGGTCAGCGGTCCTGTGCCGAACATTAACTTATTCTCCGGGCTGAGCGCGTCAACAGCCGGGTCCATCTCGCGGTAGAGCAAATACGAGGTCAGTCCGCGCCCGCCGACGAACTTCTCGGCCAGCGAGAGATCGAGTGGCTCTTTGCTCACGCGCCGATCGGTGAGATTGATGCGGAGGATTGTGCCGGTGTAACCGTGATACACGGTGAAACTCCCAATTTCAAATCTCAAACTTCAAACTACGATTTGAGGTTTGAGATTTGGAGTTTGGATTTATTACTTCAGCCCCTGCCCCAGTTTCCCCACGTTGTCCATAGCATTCGCCTTCATACGTTCCCATTCCGCTTCGGCCACCGCGCGGAAGCGGATCGCGCCGGGAGCGCAATAGGCCGCGCAGGCCGGATCGCCGCCGCACAGATCGCACTTGATCACCGCGTCCTTCTCCTCGGAATAGGTGATGCCGCCGTAGGGACAGGCATCCACGCACAACATGCAGGCCGTGCAGTTCTCGTCAACGACGCGGATGACGGCATTCGGCCCGTCGCGCACCAGCGCCTCGAAGACACAGGCCTCCATGCAGTACGCCTCTTCGCAGTGGATGCAGGCGATGGGCATGTAGAAATCGTCGCTGGCGTAGGCTACTTTGATGCGCACTTGCGTTTGGCGCGCGGTGTGCGTGTGATGAATCGAGCAGGCCATCTCGCACATCCGACACCCGGTGCATTTCGACGGGTCAACGACGATGATCTTCGGCCCGGCGGCCTCCTCCGGTGACGGGTGTCGCGTGTCGCGTGACGCCGTCACTCGCCACCCGTCACCCGTCGCACCATTCCCGCTGTCCGCAACCTGCGTCGCCTCGGTAGCCAGCACGGCCTCGAACGACCCGGTGGGCGTCCACTTGGTTTGCAGCCACGAGTCGAAACGACTGCGCTTGAACGGCGCGAGGGTTTGTGGCTTCTCGCCGTTCGCGATCCACTCCGCGAGGCGCCGCCCGACGACCGGGCCTATGGCGAAGCCGTGACCGCAGAAGCCGGCCGCCACCAGCACGTTTTCGTCGAGCCGGTCAATGATGGGGATGCCGTCGGGCGTGGAGGGGTCGAGGCCGCCCCACGTCCTGACCAAATTCGCGCGGCCCAACTGCGGGATGAGGCGGACGATGTGCTCGGCGGCGAGTTGCAGATTTTCGCACGCCGAAGGCGGGGTCGTCGCCTCGCTCTCCGATTGCTGGACGAGTCCGCCGCCGAAGTGGACACTGCCGTGCTGTGTCTGCCGAAAGAACAGATCGGCGGCGGCGACGCCGAACATCTGTGAAAAGAGGGGCGGCACGGCCTCGGTGATCAGCGACTCGTAGCGCATGTTCGCCAGCGGCAGATCGAAGCCCATGCTCAGACACAGTTTCTGCGCGCCCGCGCCTGCGGCGACGATGACGGTCTTTGCCCGAAAGTCGCCGCGACTCGTTTCGAGGACTGCTTCGCCGGAGTCGGCCTGCCGCACACTGCGAACTTCACAGCCGGTGACGAACTGCGCCCCGGCGCGGCGCGCGGCGCTGGCAAAGCCGGTGGTGAGTTTCAGCGGGTTCGCGTGCCCGTCGGTCGGGCAGAAACTCGCGCCGAGGACGCTCTCGCGTTGCAGAGAGGGAACCATCTCGCACACTTCGGCCTGACCGAGCCACTGCACGTCGAGGCCCAATGCCTGCTGGCGTTTGATGTCCACCTGCATCGGGCGGATGTGGTCAACCGACTCCACCAGCCGCAAATTGCCGCGCCGGACGTATTCGATGTCAACGCCGAGTTCGTCGGAGAGAGTTGGGAAGAGGGCCACGCTTTCGGCGGCGAGAGGGATTTCGGCGGAGACGCGCGCCGACTGCCGCACGCCGCCGCCCGACCGCCCCGACGCGCCGCTGCCGACGCCGCCGCGTTCGAGCAGAGTCACATTCGCGCCGCGCTTCGCCAGATAATACGCCGCCGCGCAGCCGACGATGCCCCCGCCGATGATGATAACGTCAGAGGTGCCGTTGAATGCCATCACCCACTGCCAATTACCGATCATTGATCACTGATTACCTGATCACCGCCCGCCCATACCCGACGTGATCCTCCATCGCAGGGCCCGTTGGCCGCGGGTCTTCGACGATGCCGACGATGCCCAGTGGCACGGGCTTAATGGGAGGCCGCGCGGTGAAGACGCCGACCGATGCCGGGCTGACGCCGATCTCGGCGGCGACGATCTGCGCGGCGATGGGGGCGCACATCCGGCCCTGACACAATCCCATCCCACAACGGTTCCACGCTTTGAGCGCGTTCAGCGTGATCGCGCCCGACCGCGCTGCTTCCCGCAGTTCGCCCGCCGTCACTTCTTCACAGCGGCAGACCGTCGTGCCGTCGTCGGCGAAATCCGAGAGTCCCGGCTGAACGGCGAAGAGATCGGCCAGCGCGGCGGCGAAGGCGCGATGCCTCGACTGCGGGGCTCGCGCTTCGGCCAGTTCTGCCTCGCTCACTTTGTAACCAAGACTCCGCGCCGCGCCGAGTCCGGCGATGTGCCCCTCGGCCAATGCCGCCTCTGCGCCGCCAATGCCCCGCACTTCGCCCGCCGCGAAAATTCCGGCGAGGCTCGTCTCCAGAGTTTCGTTCGTCTCGGTCACAAACGCGCCGACGAGCGGATCGAAACGATGGGCGCAGCCGGCGAGTCGAGCCAGTTCGGTCGCAGGGATGAAGCCGAAACTCACACACACCACGTCGGCCTCGACGGTTTTCTCTGTGCCCGGCACGGGCCGCCATTCTTCGGAGACGCGCGAGACGGCGGCGCGGCGTACAGACGCAGTAGACGCAGCATGCTGCGTCTCTACGTTGTCGCCCTCGGCGCGGGTCACGGCGCGGCCAAATTGAAACGGGACGCCGGCCGCGCGCAATCTTTGCCAGTGATCGAAGCCCTCCAGCGCCCGGTCGCGATGATTCTGAAAGCGCGCCGCGCGCCGAAGCCATCTTGAAAACCTCGTGGCCTCGAACACGCCGACGACCTTCGCGCCCGCCTCCACCAGTTGCCGCGCGGCGGCGAGGAGCAGCGGGCCACTGCCCGCGAGGACAACGCGCCCGGCGGGGATGAGGCCCTGACTCTTGAACAGTGACTGCGTCGCGCCGACGGTCATCACTCCGGGCAACGCCCAGCCGGGGAACGCGGCGACGCGTTCCGTCGCGCCCGTCGCGAGAATCACGCGGTTGGCCTGCAACTTCGGCGGCCCGTCGGCGCGATTGAGGAAAAGTTGGCGCTTCGGCGTGATGTTCCAGACGACGGTTTCGGAACGGATCGTGATGTTCGGGTGACTCAACCCGTCGAGCAGTTCGCGCCCGCGCGTGAAGTGCTGCCGCAGAGTCTCGGGCGTCGCGCCGTTCGGCGGGGACGCTGGCTGGCGAAAGAATTGGCCGCCAGCCCGCGCGCCTTCGTCTATGACCACAACTTTCGCCCCGGCCCGCGCGGCCGCCACCGCCGCCGACACGCCCGCCGGCCCCGCACCGATCACGGCGATTTCAGTGGTGTCCATGCGTTTGTTGGGCAAGGCATGATGAGTCTTGCATCGTCAATGCGCCGCCAGCATTTGACAAGCGAGTGTGCTAGAATACCCCGTGATAAAACCCTGTGGCTGACACGAACGGATCGCGAGGGCACAATGACGACGATTACTCTTGAACTCACCGACGACCTCGCCGAGAGCATCACTGCCGTCCGGCATCGTTTACCGGAGATCATTGCGCTCGGCCTGGACCGACTCTCGCCACTTCCGGCACAGGTCTATTCCTACGTCCTCTCGTTCCTTGCCAGCGGCCCAACCCCGGAGCAACTGATGGGGTTTCGCCCGACGCCAGAAATGCAGGAACGGCTGGAGTCGCTGTTAGACAAGAGTCGGAGCGATTCGCTCACCGAAGCGGAAAGAAAAGAACTGGAAGAGTACGAGCGCATCGAACACATTGTCGTTATGCTCAAGGCACGCCCCCTCCCGCATCTCACCCCTGCCGGCTGACCCATGGGCGTCCGCGACATTCCGGCCCCCCTGCGGCGACAGGTGATCGAGCGAGCCGGAGAGCGCTGCGAATATTGCCATACGCCAGACGGGTTGTCATTCTACTCACCCGAAATAGATCATGTCATTGCGCGGAAGCACGGCGGCAAGACTACCCTCGACAATCTGGCCCGCGTTTGCTGGCGGTGCAATCACCATAAGGGCACCG
>JACQED010000134.1 GCA_016200785.1 Chloroflexota bacterium | reverse complement strand
GTCAGCCTGCGCATCTTCTCGGCCTACGGCCCCGGCCTGCGTCGGCAGGTGATGTGGGACATCTGCCGGAAAATGCTCCGGAGCGACGAGGTGGAACTGATCGGAACGGGTGACGAGACGCGCGACTTCGTCCACGCCCGCGATGTGGGCCGCGCCGTCGCCCATCTTTTGGATCGCGCGCCCTTCGCCGCCGAAGCGTACAACTTGGCCGCTGGCGAGGAAACGCGCATTCGCGATCTCGCCGATCTCATCGCGCGCGCGCTTGGCCGAACGCCGCGCGTGCGCTTCTCCGGCGCGACGCGCCCTGGCGACCCTCTACGCTGGCAGGCCGACCTCTCGCGCATCAAAAGCCTGGGCTACGAGCCCAGCGTCAGGTTGGAGGACGGCGTGGCGGAGTATGCCCGCTTGGCAATGGGCCAATGAACAATGATCGGTGAACAATCGGCGGCACTCGACACCCGTCACCCGCAACTCGTCATGCGAGTTGGCCTGCTCGGCAACGCCGTCCAGGAATACTTCGGCGGCATCAACTACGTGCTGAACCTTGCACGCGCGCTGGCGACTCTGCCGGAGGCGGATCGTCCGCGACTCACGCTGTTCGTGGACACCGCCGCGCCGAACGCCGAGGCGTTTGATTCCATTCGTTCAATCGTGGACGAGGTCGTTCCGCTTGCCGGATCGGCGGCGATTGGAGGCGGGCGGGCGCAACGGCTGAGCGCGATCGCTCGGCGAGTGGGAGGACTGTGGGCCGGCGAAGTGCGCCGGGCCGCGCGCCGCGCCGGATGCGATGTCTTGTTCCCGACCCCGATCACGCTTGGCGCGAGAGGCCGCCCGGCGTGGATCGGCTGGGCTTATGATCTGCAACACCTGCATCTGCCGGAATTCTTCTCGCGGCTTGACTTATGGCGGCGCGATTTTTATTTCTCGCAACTGGCCCGCCACGCGCCGAAGATCGTCGTGAGCAGTCAGGACGCGCGCCGCGATTGGCTGTCCCGCTTTCCGCGCACGGCGCTGCGCGTCTCGGTTTTGTCTTTCACCAGCGTCCCGCTTGACGAGTGGTACACCGCGTCAGCCGAGGAAGCTGTCGCCAAATACAACCTGCCGTGCAAGTTTCTTCTCCTGCCGAATCAATTCTGGGTTCACAAGAACCACGCGACGGCTTTTGAAGCGATTCGGCTCCTGCGGGATCGCGGCCTCGACGCGCCGCTGATCTGCACCGGCGGAACGCACGACCCGCGCCGGCCCGAACACTTTGCCGAATTGAAACGCTGGATCAAAGAGAACAGCCTTAACGGTAGGATTCGCATTCTCGGCCTTTTGCCGGCCGCCGATCAGATTCAACTCGTGCGGGCCGCCGCCGCCCTCGTTCAGCCGTCGCTATTCGAGGGCTGGAGCACCGTCGTTGAAGAGGCTCGCGCGCTTGGCAAGACTCTGTATCTGTCGGATTTGCCCGTCCATCGCGAACAGACTCCGCCCGGCGCCCGTTTTTTTTCGCCGCACGATCCTGCCGCGCTCGCCGATCTCGTCGCCCATGAATGGGACGCGCTTGTGGCGGGGCCGCAACGCGAGTGCGAAGAGGCCGTGCGGCGAGATCATTCGGGCCGCATCACTCAATACGCTCGAACGTTTTTGCGGGTGGCACGGGCGACCGTCAAGAGCGGCCGGTAGTCGTCTCGCAGGCTGTGGTATCATCACCGCACCGGCGAATTGCTCTGCGCGCAAACGCTCTCACATAAACATGAGTTCAACTGCGACATCCACGCCGAAGACATCGCGGCTGCCGGAGGGGGAAGCCCTCTTCGACCGGCTCCGCTGGCGTGACCGGCTGAGCCGAAGCCCACTCACACCGCTCATCATCGCCCGCGAACCGTGCGGCCGGCCATACTGCGGCGCATTGCGAGTCGGCGAAAGCCGGGCGGCGTATCCCATTGTGGATGGTCTGGTGTGGGCGACGCCCGAGGGCGCATCGCGCCACGCCGACTGGTTGGCCGGGCTCGGCCTCTCGCCCCTGGCAGAACTCGACTCCATCCAGCCGGGCGCGACCGTAGCGAGTTTTGGATTTCAATGGGTGTGGGACGCCAACCCTCGAACGGAGCAGGATTTGCAGTGGCGGGCGGCGGCACGCTTTGGACTGTCGCCGCAGGATTTCGACGGCAAAGTCGTGCTGGATGCCGGCTGCGGCGCGGGCGATCAATCGCGGTGGTTCGTCTCGCAGGGTGCGGCCGTCGTCTCGGTGGATCTGTCGGCGGCGATCCGGGTCGCCTATCACAAACTGCGTCAGTGCCCGCAGTGGGTGGGCGTTCACGGCGACATCACCGCCCTGCCCTTCGAGGACGAATCGTTCGACTTCGTCTACTGCGAGGGCGTCATCCAGCACACACGCGATTCGCAGATCGCCGTGGATGAGTTGAGCCGCGTTTTGAAACGGGGCGGGAAGATCGCCGCGACTCACTACGCGATTCCCACGACGTGGTATTCACGGCTGCGCTGGCGGTTCACCGTGTGGCAACGCCGACGGCTGAGCCAATGGGATCCCTATCACCTGCTGGCTTACACCGGCCTGCTGGCCGCGCTGGCGAGCCTCCCCGCCCTCGGGGCGCTTCTGCGGCTCTCGAACATCGTCGTCCACAATCCGCGCATGCCCGACTTCAAGAGCACGTGGAGCAATACTTACGACTCTTACGGCAGCCAGACCTATCAGCGCTATCTGCGCCCTGCCGACTTCCGCCGGATGTTCGATCTGGCCGCAGATTACGCGGCGCTCTTCGAGACACCGCGGGAGGCCGTGCTCTGTCTCACCAAGAAGTGACACACAGTTTGAAAATCCTGTGCGCCCTCGCGCGATACGCCAACGGCGACCCGGCGCGCGAGCCGTCCTACGAATACGCCAATTTTCTGCCGACGCTAAAGCGGCTGGGACACGGCACTGTCTTTTTCGACACGCTGGATCGGGCGCGTTACGCCGATCTTCGGCAGCGAAACGCAGCCTTTCTCGCGCTGGCCCGGCAGGAGCAGCCGGACGTTCTGCTCAACGTGCCGTTCATGAACGACGTGTGGCTTGAAACGGTGGAACGGATCGGGGCCGAGACGCCGACCGCGACTCTCGCCTGGATGACCGACGACTCGTGGCGCTACGAAAGTTTTTCGCGCTTCATCGCCCCGGCCTTTCGCGCGGTGGCGACGACCGATCCGGCGGCGGCGGACAAGTATCGTCGTGACGGCATGGGGCACGTACTATTGACCCAGTGGGCGGCGAACGCCGATCACCTTCATCCGCCATTGCCGGCCCCACAATGCAAATATCCGGTGTCGTTCGTCGGCGCGGCGCATGGCGACCGGCGTCATTGGATCGAAACCCTGCGCCGCCGGGGGATTGAAGTCGCGTGTTTTGGATTGGGCTGGCCGGCGGGCACGGTCACCCAAGATGAGATGATGCGCGTCATCCGCGAGTCGCGTATCTGTATAAATTTTTCCTCGTCGTCGTTTTCGGCGACGAGCGGACGGGTCGCACAGATCAAAGCGCGCGTTTTTGAAACGCCCGGCGCGGGCGGATTTCTGCTGGCGCAATGGGTCGAAGGGCTGGATCGTTGGTACGCGCCGGGCGAGGAAATCGCAGTGTTCCGCGACTCGGACGACCTCGCCGAGAAGATAACCTATTATCTGAGTCACCTCGGCGAGCGCGACGCGATTGCCCGCGCCGGCTTCGAGCGCACCCGGCGCGATCATCTTTACGACAATCGCCTCGCCGAGGCGCTGGAGTTTGCGCTGGCGAGTCGTGGGGCGCGCCGCGACCAGTTCGCCGCCGGCCGTCGATCTCCTGATCCGGCTGATGCGTATCGGCCGTGCGGCCCGGCGTGCCGGTTGATCCGGCGGCTGCTTGAAACAGCGGGGGCCATCGTATTCGGAAAACAGCGCGCCACACACTTTGCCCGGCGCGTCGTCTTCGAGTTGGCCTGGCGCTTGCAGGGCAAACGCGCTTATCGCGTCGAAGGTTGGACGGGGCGCATGTTCCCGGACGTTCCGTAGGGGCACGTGGAGACGCTCCAGTGGAACGTCTCTACCCAAACGACCAAACCATGTGCGGCATTTACGGCATCTTCGATCCCACAGGCCAGGACGATCTGCTCGCGCGAATTCAGCGCGCCGCGCAGTGCTCGATCCATCGCGGGCCGGACGACGAGGGGCACTTGCTCGACCCGCCTCTGTGCTTCGGCATACGGCGGCTGGCGATCATTGATTTGCTCACCGGCCAACAGCCGATCTTCAACGAAGATCGCAGTCTGGCGATTGTCCTCAACGGCGAGATATACAATTATCGCGAACTTCGGGCGGAACTCGAAGCGCGCGGGCACGCTTTCAGCACCCATTCGGACACCGAAGCCATCCTCCACCTTTACGAGGAGTGCGGCCCCGGCGCAGTATCGCGCCTCGTCGGCATGTTCGCTTTTTGCATTTGGGATCGCCGCCGGCAAGAAGTCTTCCTCGCCCGCGACCGCTTCGGCGAAAAGCCGCTTCACTACCACTTCGACCTGGCGGCCGGGCGGCTGGCCTTCGCGTCGGAAATCCCCGCGCTCTTAGAAGTGGTGGACATTCCGCGCCGGCTCGATAGCGAAGCCTTTGCGGAGATCGTCGCGATGGGCTTCGCGCACCCGCCCGCGACTGGATTGCAAGACATCGCGCAACTGCCCCCCGCGCATTGGGCGCTTCTCTCCGGCGGACAACTGCGCGTCGAGCGATACTGGGAATTGAAATTTGATCCCGACGATCGGATCGGTATTGACGATGCTCAGGCCGAGGTCGAACGCCTGCTGCGGCAGGCCGTGCGCCGACAGATGATCAGCGACGTGCCGCTGGGCGCGTTCCTCAGCGGCGGGATCGATTCGTCGCTGGTCTGCATGATGGTGGCCGCCGAGTCGTCGAGCAAAGTCCGCGCCTTCACCGTGCGCTTCCCCGATCGCGCCTACGACGAGTCGTCCTTCGCCGAAGAGGTGGCGCGGCGACTGGGGTTGGATCACACAGTGATCGCGATGGAAGCCGAGCCGTTCAGGCGGCAACGCCTGCGCCAGATCGTCCAGCATCTCGGCGCGCCGATGATGGACTCCTCGGTCATCCCCACGCTGCTGATTTCCGAGGTGACGCGGCGGCACGTCACAGTCGCGCTCTCCGGCGACGGCGGCGATGAATTGTTCTGCGGTTATCCCGACTTTCGCTGGGGGTTGCAGATCGACAACGCCGCCAGGATACCGGGGCTGGCGGTGCTCGGCGCAACGGGTGTTCGTTTGGCCTCGGCGATTTACCCGGATGAGCGACTGCGCCATCTGCGGCGCGGCCTCGACTGCGCGCGCCAGCCTCAGCCGGATCGATTCCTGAGCATCTTTCGCCTGTTCGACAGTGCCGAGTTGAATGCGCTGTTGGGCTTCGACGCGCGAGGCAATCTGGATTCAATCCGCCAGCGCTGGTCGGCCTACACCGACCATCCGGAGCCTTTACTTGCCTTGCAGCGTTTGCGGACGTACGACCCTCTGCCCGACGATATGCTCGTCAAAGTGGATCGGATGGCGATGGCGGCCTCGCTCGAAGTCCGTGCGCCGTTTCTCGACCACGAATTGGCCGAGTTCTCGGCGCGACTGCCGCTCGACTTCAAATTGCGTCGCGGCCTCGGCAAAGTCGTGCTGAGAAAGATTCTCCAGAAGAAGATTCCCCCAGAGCTGCTCAAGCGACCCAAGCAGGGCTTTTCGATCCCGATGCGAAAGTGGATGAATGAGGATTTCGTCGCCGAGGCGCGGACTCTGTTCGACTCGCCGGCCGCGCGCCATCTTTTTCCCGGCGCGGGGAGCGTTTTGGCTGAGGGTCTCGGTCAGACAACCGACCGGGCGGGGCGCAGTGTGCAGGGCGCGACGACGCGCCTGTGGCACCTGATGGTGTTCCTCACCTGGCTCGACGAGTTCGGGATAGATCCCGGCGAACCGGGCCAATGCTGACGTCAGGCCCGCCCGTCACTATCGGGATGCCCATTCGCAACTGTGCCGGGACGGTCGCGCGGGCAATCCGATCCATTCTGCGCCAGACTCACGCCAACTGGGAACTGCTCATCTACGACGACGGCTCGACCGACGGCACACTCGACGTCGCGCGCTCCTTCGACGACCCACGCATCCGCGTGTTGTCCGACGGAACGTCGAAGCGGATCGCCGTGCGACTCAACGAGATGATCGCGCTCGGCGGCGGCGATTACTTCGCGCGGCTGGACGGCGACGACGTGGCTTATCCCGAGCGTCTGGCGCGGCAAGTGGCTTATCTTCGCGATCATCCCGGCGTCGACCTCGTTGGGTGTTCCGCGATCTGCTTCTGGGGTGACGGCGAGGCCTACGGCGCGCTCAGGCATCCCGAGTCGCACGCCGGCATTTGCGCCGACTTGGCAGGCGGATTCGCGTCGATCCATCCAGCGTGGCTGGGCCGAATGGCGTGGTTTCGCAGAAACCAATACGACACAAGGCTGCCGGTCGCGCAGGATTACGAACTGCTTCTCCGATCACATCGGACGAGTTGCTTCGCCAACGTGCCGGAAATCTTGCTGGGCTACTGCGCGCCGCCGGTGCGCCTCGGCGATTACCTCCCCCGGCGCTGGCGGCAGACAGAATCGCTTGTCGCCGATTTGCTCC
>JACQED010000077.1 GCA_016200785.1 Chloroflexota bacterium | reverse complement strand
GTGATGATCACGCCCTTGCTGGCAAGGTGCGTCGGCGCGAGATCAGTCAGCGCGCCGGGAGCGATCACGACGCCGCCCGGATGCACCGAGAGGTGTCGAGGCAAGCCGAGGATCGCCGTAGCGTCTTGAAGAATTCGCCGATGTAACGGCGATGTGTATTGGCCCGCGAGTTCGGCGTATGGCGAGGCCTGGCCCGCGTCCGGCGGCCCCCACCATCGGTGCGGCAGCGAGTCGGTCATGGCTTTCACCTCGCCCGGAGGCAGGCCATGGGCTTTGGCAACCTCGCGCAGCGCCGACCGTTCGCGGAAGCGGTTGATGGTGCACACCATCGCCACGCGGTCTTCGCCGTAAGTCTCGTAAACGTGGCGAATGACTCGGTCGCGGCGGCGCGAGCACAAGTCGGTGTCAATATCGGGCGGCGTCGAGCGCGCCGGATTCAGAAAGCGCTCGAAGTAAAGATTCAGCCGGACGGGGTCGGGCGAAGTGATGCCGAGGCAGTGAGCCACCAGCGACGAGGAGGCCGAGCCGCGCGAAGCGGTCGGCACGCCGGTGCGCCGCGCGTGGGCGATGATCTCCTCCATGATGAGAAAGAGCGGCGCGTATCCCCGTTCGCCGATGACGGAGAGTTCAGTTCGAGGCGGCAGCGGTCGGCAATTTCGCGGGTGGCGGCAATGGCCTCGGGCAGATCGGCAAAGCGCTCGACCATTTCGGCAGTTGAGACGAAGTGCGAACCGGGCGGCGCGGCGGCATCGCGCGGCAGATCGCTCAAAGGGCGATTGAGACGCATCGCCGTGAACGTGCGTTGCAGTTCGGCCTGTCCCGGCGTGAGGTAGTGGACACTGTTAGTCGCGACGATGGGCAGTGGCACTTGCTGCGCCGCCCTCGCGAGTCGCGACGCCAACTCGTCGTCGGCGGGACTCTGCTTTTGCAATTCGACGTAGAGGCGGTCACGGAAAAGATCGGCGAGCCGGGCAAGGCAGCCGCGCGCGGCGTCGTCCGGCCCGGCGAGAATCAGTTTCGCCGCGAGGCGGCGCGCCCCGCCGGTGAGGCAGATGGGGCCGGTCGTGTTCCGAGTGAGTTGATCGAAGGTCAGGCCGCGTGTCGGGTCGCGATCGGGCGCGGTCTGAAGAAGAGTGCTCAAGCGGCACAGGCTTCGCCAGCCGTCCAAGTCCATCGCCAGCAGAACAAGATTCCCCTTTTCGGCGAGGGCGTCTGCGCGCGGCCAGTCCGCCGGCGGATTGACTGTCGCCTCCATACCGAGGATGGGCCGGAGGCCAATCGCGCGGCAGGCGTCGTAGAACTCTATCGCGCCGGTCAGGCCGTGATGATCGGTGAGCGCCAGCGCGTCCATGCCATCGTTCGCAGCGGCCTGTGCCAATTCCGTCGGCGATGGCAGGCCGTCAAGAAAGGAGTAACCTGAATGGGTGTGAAGATGCGTGAAGCTAGCCAACGGCCCTCGCGCGCCGTACGATCACCCACAGCATTGTCAGCCCTGTCCACAGGGCCGCCGCGACGAAGAGATGAAGTGTGCGCGACCACATCGGTACGCGCAAGAGAACGTTGCTGATCCCCAGCCCGAACTGGACGACGATCAACGCGGTCAGCGCGGCCGTCACGCCGCGCCAGCCCCCCTCCCCGCCGCCGACGCGCGCCAATCGCCACAGCGTCAGACAAGCCGCCAGCGCGACGCCGAACGCCGCGAAGCGATGAAGCATTTGAATGTCAATCAGGCGGCGCAGCGAATCGGATGACGCCTCGACGCCGCACGACGGAAACGACGGGCACGCCAACGACGATCCACTGCGCGTGACGTACGATCCGGTCAGGATGAGAAGATACATCGCCGATGCCGTCAACGGGATCGCCGCCGACAGCCACTTGTCGCGCGCCGCCGCGCCCGCGCCCGCCGTCAACCTCTGGGCTGCCGGATGCATCACCGCGACTTGCGCGGCGACTAATCCCGCGACTCCCATTGCAACTCCGGTGTGAATCCAGCCCGTCGCAGGCGGAAGTTGATAGATCACATGCAGACCGCCAAGCGCGATTTGCACGACCAACAGTCCGACGGCGGCAACTGCCGGGCGGCTCACCCACGCCTCGCGCCGATGATCGCGCCAGGCCAGCACAGCCAATCCCACGATCTGCACGGTTGCCGCCGCAGCGAGGAATCGATGCGAGAACTCGACCCAGGCCGACGGGTTGGCCGGCGGCAACACCTGACCGTAGCACCCCGGCCAATCTGGGCAGCCGAGGCCATTGCCCGTGACTCGCACGATGCTCCCGACCGTGATCAGCAAGAGAACGTTGATATAGGCTGATAAAGCTAGCGCCGAATAGCGCGGCCCGCGCCCAGCCGTTATTCGCCCGGCAGGCCGCACGGATGTACCAAGAGCCGTCATGAATAATTCTCCTAGAACTTACGCAGTTGGCTCACCGAGTTTCACCACGAAGCCACAACCCCGTTAAAGGAGGCGGGGCAGGCGACACCAAGAAAGCCTTTGTGAATCCTTTGTGCCTTCGTGTCTTCGTGGTGAGAATTCACTCAAGGGCGTAACCCCTATCTCCTTCACCCCGCAACGCTCACCCTCACGCCCTGCCGATCCACCGGCAGCACGAAAGTGCGCGCGTCGAGGCCGGCCTTCTCGATGGCCTCGCCCATCGCCTTCGCGATCGATTCGTGACCGTCGGCGGCAAACGCCACCAAGCTCGGCCCCGCGCCTGACAACGCGACGGCGGCGGCCCCGGCTTTGCGCGCCGCCACGACCACCTCGTCGTAAACGGAGAACAGCCGCCGCCGGTACGGTTGAGCTTTGACGACCAGCGCCGCGCGCCCGATGTTGAAGACTGCGTCCTCGAGCGGCACCAACGGTGGCAGTACCGCGCGCGCTTCGGCGGTCGAGAGTCGAATGTTCGGCAGGGCGATCGCCACCTGAAACGGCGGCACGTCCACCGTCTGCGTGATCAATTCGTCGCCCGTTGCGCTGACGATCACCAGCCCGCCGAAGATCGCCGGGGCCGCGTTATCGGGATGGCCTTCGATTTCATAGGCCAGCCTCATGATCTCTTTGCGCGACAATCGCCCGTCGATCAGTGCGTTCGCCGCGACCAGCCCGCCGACTGCCGCCGCCGCGCTCGATCCCATGCCCGAACCCAACGGAATGCCGTTCGTTGCCCTGACGCACACTGGCGGGACGGGACTGCCGACTTTCTCAAATACACGCGACACTGCCCGCAATATCAAGTTGCGCTCGTCCTCGAGAATTTGTCCGGCTCCCTCCCCGACGACTTCAATCGAGAGGGGCTGAGTGGCGGGGCCTTCCCAAACCCACATCTCGACCGTGTTGAACAGCCCCAACGCGAGTCCGAGGCAGTCGAAACCCGGCCCGAGATTGGCGGTGCTGGCGGGGATGGTTACTTTGACGTGAGAAGCCATGATCGTAAGCGTTCAGGTCACGCGGCCCTTTCTAACCAC
>JACQED010000076.1 GCA_016200785.1 Chloroflexota bacterium | reverse complement strand
GTGGGGCGACAGGCCGAAGGCCTATCACACGTGGTACGAGCCGTTCGACGAGCAAGCGGCCATCGAGCGAAGCGTGCGCTTCGTTCTCTCTCAGCCCATCACCGCCTTCGCCAGCCCCGGCGATACTCGGCTTCTGCCGATGGCGATCGCCGCAGCGGAGAACTTCCGGGCAATGGAGTACGCTGAACAGCAGGCAGTCGTCAAGGCGGCGGTGGATTACCAGCCTCTGTTCGCCCCGGCCTAAGGATGACCCTTCCCTCGCGCTACCCGCTCGGTCAACTGCCCACTCCCCTGATCGAAGCTTCGCGCCTCACGCGCGCACTGCGGGGGCCGCGCATTTTGATCAAGCGCGATGATCTCACCGGCTTCGGCTTCGGCGGCAACAAGGTGCGCGGCTTGGAGTTCTATATCGCCGACGCGCTGGCGCGGAACGCCGACGTGATTGTCACCGGCGCGGGGCCGCAGTCCAACCATATTCGTGCAACGGCATCGGCGGCGCGAGTGGCGGGACTGGACATCGTGGCCGTGATGCACGAGTCGCGCCCCGAGGAGACTCAGGGGAATCTTCTGCTGGATGAATTGCTCGGCGTTGAGTTGCGCTTCACCGACAGCCCCGACCGCGCGCTGGTGGACGCGCAAATCGAAGAGACTGCCGATGAATTGCGCCGCGCCGGTCGGCGTCCTTATATCGTGCCGCGCGGCGGCGCGTCGTCTTTGGGCGCGCTGGGCTACGTCGAGTGTGTTCGCGAGATGGGCGCGCAGTTGGAAGCGATGGGCGTGCGGCCTGATTGGCTCGTGCTTGCCACTGGTTCGTGCGGAACGCAGGCCGGACTGATCGCCGGGGCGAAAATCTACAGCGCGCCCGGTCGCATCCTCGGCGTCACCGTCAGCCGCCCGGTGAGCGAATGCGTCGAACGCATTGAACGCATCGCACGGGAGGCGGCGGCGCTCGCGGGCCACAAGATCGATCTTTCCCCCGACGATATTCTGGTGCATGACGGGTACATCGGCCCCGGCTACGGCATCCCCACGCCGGAGGGCATAGAGGCCATCCGCCTCGTCGCGCGCACCGAGGGCACATTCTTCGATCCGACTTACACCGGCAAAGGGATGGCCGGCCTGATCGGAGAGATTCGCGCCGGGCGAATCGGGGCGGGCGAGACCGTCGTGTTTCTGCACACCGGCGGCGAGCCGGGGTTGTTTGCCCACCCGGAGATCGTGGCGAGTGCCGAGTGACGGGTGTCGAGTGGCGCGGTGTTCGTCACCCGCCACACGCCACCCGTCACTTGCGGGGAATGGCTATGGAATACAGGAATTTGGGAAACACCGGCCTCAAAGTCTCCGAACTGTGCCTCGGCACGATGCAGTTCGGCTGGACCGCCGACGAGCCGACCTCATACGCAGTGATGTCGGCGGCGTGGGAGGCGGGCATCCGTTTCTGGGACACCGCCGATGTTTACTCCAACTGGGCGAAGGACAATCCCGGCGGCGTGGCCGAGACGCTGATCGGCCAATGGATGAGGACGCGCAGTATCCCGCGCGACCAGATCGTGATCGCCACCAAAGTGCGCGGCAAAATGGGGCCGGGGCCGAACGACGAGGGACTCACGCGCCGCTGGATCATGCGGGCCGTCGAGGCCTCCTTGCGCCGCCTGCAGACCGACTACGTCGATCTCTATCAGACGCACTTTCCCGACGAGGCGACGCCGATTGAAGAGACACTGCGCGCGCTCGACGATCTCGTTCATCAAGGCAAGGCGCGTTACGTCGGTTGCTCGAACTATCGCGCGTGGCAATTGATGCAGGCGCTGTGGGTGAGCGACAAATACAACCTGGCGCGCTACGATTGCCTACAGCCGCACTACTCACTGGTCAATCGCGCCGAATACGAGCGCGAACTTGAGTCAGTGTGCCGCAGCTATGGCATCGGCGTCATTCCGTACAGCCCTTTGGGCGGCGGATTTCTCACGGGCAAGTATCGGCGGGGTCAAAGCGCGCCGCCCGGCTCGCGCGGCGAAAGCAGTCAGCGCGTCCAGGGTTGGATGACGGAGAGGAATTGGAGCTTGCTGGACAAACTGGAAGAACTGGGCCGGGCGCGTGGAAAGTCCATCTCACAGATGGCATTGGGCTGGCTGTTGACCCGACCGGGGATCATCAGCCCGATTGTTGGCCCGAAGAATGTCGAGCAACTAAACGACAATCTTGGCGCGGTCGGACTGCGCTTGGCGGGAGAAGAAATGACGGCCATGGAGGAGGCCTCGGCCTGGCAATAGCCCGTTTCGCCCAAAGGAGGAGACAGTGAACGCGAGAGTATTCATTGCCACCACCGGCAATGGCTTGGCCCGCGCAGAGCGCGGCGCGAACGGCGCATGGTCGGTCGAATTCTTGCTGGCCGACCGCGACGTGCGCTGTCTGGCCGCCGACCCGTTGAATAGCCAGATCGTGTATGCCGGGACGCAGGGTGAGGGGGTTCTGCGTTCCACTGGCGGAGGAGAGACGTGGCACGCGGCGGGCCTCGCCGGGCACATCGTCAAAGCCGTCGCCGTGAGCCGCGCCGAGCCGGGAGCGGTCTATGCCGGAGTCAAACCGCCAGCGCTTTTCGTCTCGCGCGACGGCGGCACGAACTGGAATGAGATTGAGTCCTTCGGGGGAGCGCGCGACTGGTGGTGGCTATCTTACCTGGTCAAATCCTGGGCCGCCGGCGGCGCATGTGGATGGTCATGCCAACGCCTGCGTGTTTCGCGCGACGGACGGCGGGTCGTGGCGGAAACTCGGCGGCGGCCTGCCGCAACCTCTGAATGACATGGCCTATGCGCTGATCACCGATCCGAATGCGCCGGGTCACCTCTACGTCGGGTTGAGCAACGGCGATGTTTGGTACACTAGCGATTACGGCGACTCGTGGAGGCAACTGCCCTTCAACTTGAGGGGCATCCACCGCTCAATGATTATGCTGTGATCGGACTCCCGTAGCGCATTTCTGCCATCTCAGGTAGAATGCGCCTGTGCCTACAACGGTGGGCGCACCCACCCATCTCTCAGGAGACCGAATGTACAACTACCCTCTCAATCTCTCTTTCAAAGTGGTCGCCCTCAACCCGCAGGTGAAGATCACCGACGCTTCCGGCCAGACGGTGCTGTACGTCAAGCAGAAAGCGTTTGCGCTCAAAGAATCGGTGAAGGTCTTCGCCGACGAAGCCCAGCAAAGAGAACTATACGCCATGAAGGCTAACAAGATCATGGACTTCTCGGCCAACTACAACATCACGTCGCCGGACGGGATGGGAGTTGGCACGGTCAAGCGCCAGGGCGTGAGGTCGCTGTGGAAAGCAACCTACAACATTCTGGATGCCGGTGGCGCGGAGGCCGGAGTAATTCGCGAAGAGAATCCATGGATCAAGGTGCTGGATGGCTTGGTCAGCGACATTCCCTTTGTGGGTATGTTCATCAACCCTGCCTATCTGGTTGACCTGCGCGGCCAGACGGTGCTGCGCCTGCAAAAGCAACCGGCGGTCCTCGAAGGCAAGTTTGCGTTGGAAAAGCGCGGTGATTTCTCCGACGCCGACGAGCGACTGCTTCTGCCAAGCGTCATCATGATGTTGATGTTGGAGCGGCTGCGCGGGTAACTCGCCGATTCACCCCGGACGCAACCCATTCGGCCTCGATCCACGCGCGACGCGTGGATCGAGGCCGATTGTTTTCCGGCGATCTACGGGCTGGCTGGCTGAGCCGGGGACTTCATCGCTGTTTTCTCATCCCCGTCTTTTTCGCCGCCGCCTTTCGTCCATTTGCCGTTGCCTTCTTCCGGCCAGTTCCCCTAATTCCTCTATTTCCTTTTGTTCCCGCCGATCACTTCCTCCGCCTTCTTCACCACCGCCTCGGCTGTAAGCCCCAACTTCTCGTAGATTGTTTTGTAGGGCGCGCTCGCGCCGAAGCGTTCGAGGCCGATCACCGCGCCGCCGTCGCCGACCCAGCGATACCACGACATCGGCGCACCGGCCTCGATCGCGACGCGGGGTTGGACTTTCGGCGGCAGAACCGAGTCGCGATAGTCTTGCGGCTGTTCTGCGAAAACTTCCATGCACGGCATCGAGACGACGCGGGCCGTGATGCCTTTTGCCTTGAGTCGTTCCCCGGCCTCGACGGCGATGGCGACTTCCGAGCCGCTGCTCATCAGGATCACGTCGGGCGTTTTGCCGGTGTCGGCCAGGACGTAGCCCCCGCGCCGCGCGCCCGACGCCGGGGCAAACTTTCCGTTGGCGCGGTCGAGCGTCGGGACGTTCTGACGGGTGAGGGCGAACACGGTCGGCGCGTGTTCGCGCGCGAGAGCGAGCCGCCAGGCCTCAATCACTTCGTTGGCGTCGGCGGGCCGCACGACGGCAAGGCCGGGGATGGCGCGCAGGGCAGAGAGATGCTCGATCGGCTGATGCGTCGGCCCGTCTTCGCCGAGGCCGATCGAGTCGTGGGTGAAGATGAACAGAACGCGGTTCTCCATGATCGAAGCCAGTCGGATCGCCGGGCGCGAATAGTCGGAAAAAATGAGGAAGGTCGCGCCGTACGGAATGACGCCGCCGTGCAAGGCCATGCCGTTGACGATCGCGCTCATGCCGTGCTCGCGCACGCCGAAGTGCATGTTGCGCCCGCCGTAATTCCCGGCCTGCAAGTCGCCGCCGTCTTTGATCAGGGTTCTAGTCGAGGGCGCGAGGTCGGCTGACCCGCCAATGAGTTCGGGCACCTTCTTCGCAATTGCGTTCTGAACGACGCCCGATGAAACTCGCGTGGCTTGCCCTTTGGGATCGGGCGGGAAGGTCGGCAGGTCGGCGTCCCAGCCTTCGGGGAGTTTGCCGCTCATTCGGCGCTGGAACTCGGCGGCGAGGTCGGGATACTCGCGGGCATACTCGCCGAACTGCTTCTGCCATTGCGATTCGTACAGCGCGCCGACTTCCACAGCCGAGCGGAAGTTTTCGAGCGCCTCGCCGGGGATGAAGAACGGCGGATCGAGCGGCCAGCCGAGATTCCTTTTTGCGTTCGCCAATTCGTCCGGGCCGAGCGGCTCGCCGTGGGCTTCGGCAGTGCCCTGCTTGTGCGGCGCGCCGTAGCCGATGGTCGTGCGGCAGGCGATGAACGATGGGCGCGATTCGCCCTGCGCCGAGCGGATGGCGGCGTCCACCATGTCGAGGTTGTTGCCGTCGGGGACAACCTGCGTGTGCCATCCGTAGGCCTCGAAGCGCATGACGCGATCCTCGGTGAAGGCCAGTTGGGTGGTGCCTTCGATGGAGATGTTGTTGTCGTCGTACAGCGCGATAAGTTTGCCGAGTCTGAGATGCCCGGCGAGCGAGGCGGCTTCGGAGGCTACGCCTTCCATCAAGTCGCCGTCGCTGGCGATGACGTAGGTGTAATGATCGACGATGTTGTAACCGGGGCGGTTGAAATACACGGCGAGGTGTGCTTCGGCGATCGCCATGCCGATGGCGTTGCTGATGCCCTGCCCCAGCGGGCCGGTCGTCGTCTCGACGCCCGGGGTGAGGTGGCGCTCCGGGTGGCCGGGCGTTTTGCTTCCCCACTGTCGAAACTGCATCAGTTCTTCCAAAGGCAGATCGTAGCCGGTGAGATGCAGAAGCGAATAGAGCAGCATTGACCCGTGTCCCGCGGACAGGACGAAGCGGTCGCGATTGGGCCATGTCGGGTTGCGCGGGTTGTGGCGCAGAAAGCCCATCCACAACTTGTAAGCCATCGCCGCCGCCCCCATCGGCAGGCCCGGATGGCCGGAGTTTGCCTTTTGCACCCCGTCGGCGGAGAGGAAGCGGATGGTGTTGATGCAGAGTTCGTCGAGGGATTGTGAGATATTTGACATGATAAAGTCCTATCCAGGCATTATCGGGAATAGGGTCTTCCGCCACGAATTGCACGAATTGGCACGAATTTTTCGTGATAATTCGTGCAATTCGTGGCAAAAAAGAGTCGCGGCCTGTTGCCGATAAGGTCCACTGTGTTACCGTGTCGGTGTAACCGTCGGCGTCGCCGACGGCGTTCGCGTGACCGTCGGAGTCGGCGTCGGGGTCTTCGTCGAATATGGGATCAGCGTCGCGGGCTGAAGGATCGGCGGTTCGACGATCATCCCCACGCCGTCTTTCATGAGGACGAAGTTCGTCTGGCCGGGGTGGATGTATACTTCCCCGCTGATCGTGCTTTCGGCGATGGCGACGGTGACCGCGTACTTGCCCTCCGGCAGATCGCTCAAAACGAAGTTCTCGTCGTAGATGTCATCGGGGTTGACGGTCAACTGCGCGTACGAGAACACGACCCACTCGCGCCCGGTCTCTTGCGACTTGACGTGAATCTCAGCCGCCGGAATCGGGCGATCAATTTGATCCACCAGCCGCCCGGCGAGCACGCCCCATCCACTCGGCGGGGCCAGCCACAGCTCCGGGTTGCGCGTGGCGCGGTAACGATTCTCTCCCACGCGCACCTCGAAGTGCAGATGGGGGCCGGTCACGTTGCCCGTCTCGCCTACCGCGCCCAACAGGTCGCCGGTCTTCACCGTTTGATCCACCCACACGTTGATCTTCGACAGGTGGCCGTACAACGTATAGAGCACCTGACCGCGATAGCCGAAGTCGTGGCGGATGGCGACGGCGAGGCCGTAGGGATCGTCCTCAGGCGGATTCGCGCCGTACAGTCCGTATCCGGTCCATACCACTACGCCCGGCCCGGCGGCGTACGCCGGTGTGCCGGTCGGACTGTCGAAGTCAACGCCCGCGTGAATCGCCATCAATCCGTAATACGTTCCGCCGTAGCGATAGAATGGGTGCGGCCAGTTGACGCGGTCGGCGGCGATGGGGCGGGCGAACCAGTAATGATCCTCGGGACGCAGTGACAGCGGCACCTGCACTTGAGGCGGCCGCCAGCCGGAGACCGGCAATGGGCCTGGCGTTGGAAAGACAAATCGCAACGGATTCTCGGCCGAGATGGTAGGCATGGCGATCTCAGTCGTGAGAGTCGGGGTAAGGGTGGGGCCGGGCGTGGGCGTCGCTTCGACTGCTGTCGGCGTGGCGGTCGGTGCTTGCGCCGTGGGTTGACGCGCGCAGGCAGTCATGACGACTATGACCGTTAGGGCAATAAGGTGACGCGTGCCACATGCCACCCCTCCCGCGCCCCTCGCCGCCGGTCCCGCGTCACTCTTCATGGCGCATTCACGTCGAAAGTCGGCGTGATCGTGATCGTGGGCAGGGCTGGCAGGGTTCGCGTTGCTACGCGGAACGGCGTACGCGTTGGCAAGCGCGTTGCCGTCGGTGTGTTTGTCGGCGTGTTCGTCACCGTCGG
>JACQED010000124.1 GCA_016200785.1 Chloroflexota bacterium | reverse complement strand
TGAACAGGTGGAAGGCGTCGTTCCAGCTCGCGAAGCTGCCGGCACGGGTCCGCATCGCCCGCTCGACGCCGTTCACGTAGAGCCGCTCCTGCCACGCCGCGTTGCGGGTGAAGGCGAGGTGGGTGAGCTTCGTCTCGACGCCGCCCTTGGCGGTCGAGAGGACCGGGCGGCCGCCGCCGTCGCTGGTGGAGAGGCGAAGCGCCGCGTCGAAGGCGCTCGTGTTCTGTGACAGCGCGAAGTTGCGGTCCTGGACGTCGGTCGAGAGCGAGACGATCGCGCCCTCGAAGTCGAGCGCGGCGCGCGCGGGCTGGACCCAGGCCTCGAGGGTGATCTCCTGGCTCTTGCGGCAGGCGTCGATGATCCGGGTCGCCGGCGCGTCGGACTTGACCATCGGGTTGCCTTCGAGGTGGAGCCCGGGCTCGGACCAGGGCTGCCTGCCTTTCGCGAGGCGCAGGTCGAGCGGAAGGCCCGCGCCGGCGACGTCGTGGATCACGTTTCCCTGCCCCTCGTGGAAGAGGTAGAGCGCCTGGAGACCGGAGGCGGCGCGGCCGGGCTTCACGACGAAGGTTCCGGTCTTCGGCGCAACGGCCGTGCTGCCCGCGGCGACATCGACCGAGAGGCCGTCCTCGCGGCGCGTGAGGCGGACGCGGCCCGTGCGGACCTCGAGGCGGGTCGAGTCGGCGCCCGCGAAGAGGACGAGCTCGGTGCCGAGCACGCGGGCGTCGGCGGTCGGCGTGGCGAAGACCAGGGGAGCGGCAGGCGGCTGCTTGGCCACCTCGGCGCGGAGCATGCCGCGCGAGAGGAGGAAGCCGCGGCCGGCGCCGCCCTTGAGGTCGTTGACGAGGCGGAGGGCCGAGTCGGCCGATCGATCAGATTGATCTGAGATGGCCGTCAGCAGTTTCGCCAGATCGTGCTCGACGGCGCGGCCCAGAATGGCGACTGCCTCGCGCAGTTGCGCGGCGAGGGCCGGCGCGGGCTGGCTCCAGTCCACGCGAATCTTGGCGAGGGTTTCCAGCGCGCCGCGCGCCAGTTCGGCCTGGCGCGGCGGGAGAGGCAGGGCCGACAGCGATTCGAGTTGGGCTTGCAAGCGGGCGAGGGTCTCGGCCAGAGGCGCGGGTTGCGTCCGGGCGAGCGCGAGCGTGCCGGGACTGAGGGGCAGTCCGGCGGCCCTGAGCGCGGCGGCGGCCTGCGCGTCCGCCTGATTCCATGGCGCGGCTTGCGCGCCGGGCCGGGTGTCAACGAATTCGTTGACGCGGCGGCGATGCTCGACGAGGCCGGCCAGCGCACTTTCCAGTTCGGCCACCAGTTCCGGCGTCACCGGCAGGCCGCGCTCGATCAGCGCGCGGGCGATCTGGGTGTTGGCCGGGTTGACCGGGAGGCCGGCCTGTTCGAGGAGGGAGGGGATGAGTCCGGCCAGCGATGAAGCGGGCGGCGGCGGCGGCGCCGTCTCGGGGTGAACGAGTTGCAGGGTGAGCGATTGATCGGACAGGCCGCGCACGATGAATTGCGCGACGCGGCGCTCGGCCAACATGGCGGCCTGATCGGGCGAGGTGAGGCGGGCCACCACCGGCACGCCCTCCAGCGCCAGCACGACGTGGTCGGCGGCGATTTGCAGCACCTCGGCGGCCAATCGCTGATTGAGGCGCAGGGCAATGGGAATCTCGTCCGGCCGCTGGCCGGCGGCGGCCGGGCTGACGGGAGAGGGGGTGAGCACCGGAAGCATGGTCGCTGATGGCCCGCGTCACTCTGAGCGAAGCGATGAGCCTGCCCCGAACGAGGCGAGGAGATGCTTCGCTTCGCTCAGCATGACAGTTATCCGGAGACACACCTATCGCTTGAGATTCACCAACTCCTGCAGCATCTCATCCGAGGCGGTGATCACCCGCGAGGAGGCTTGAAAGCCGCGCTGGGCCATGATCATGTTTGTGAACTCCTGGGCCAGGTCAACGTTCGAGGCTTCGAGGTAGCCGGAGACGAGTGTGCCGCGCCCGCCGGCGCCGGCCGTGCCGACTCGGGCCTCGCCGGAGTTCAACCCCTGGGCATACAGATTCTGCCCCAGCCGGCTGAGTCCTGACGAGTTGACGAACGTCGCCAGCGCGAGTTGGCCGATCACCTGTTGCAGCCCGTTGGAATACAGGCCGACGACCTGCCCGGTGCTGGAGATGACGTTGATGCCGGTCAAACTCCCGGCGGCGAGGCCGTCCTGGCTGGAGGCCGCCACGCTGCTGCTGGTGGCAAGTTGAGTCAGGTCGCTCATGTCCAGCGTGATGGCGGTGGACGACGATCCGCCGCCGGCCGGCAGGGTGAGCGTGCCGGAACTGCCGGAGGTGAGCACGCCGTTGGTGTCGAATGTCAGCGTTCCACTGCCGATGGCGCTGGCGGGCGATCCGGTCGTGGCCGTCCACGCCCAGTTGTTACTGGAGGGATGCTGGAAGGTGACGGTGACGGTGCGCAGCGCGCCGAGCGAGTCGTACACGCCGAGGGTGGTGGTGGCCTGGCCGACCGAGCCGGAGGCCGCCGCCGAGTCGAGGTTGCCGACCAGCGTGGCGTTGGCGGTGGCGCGGGCAACGGCGGAGTCCACCGGGATCTGGATGGCGGCGATTGGCTGGCTGGTGTCAACGGCCGCCGAACCGCCGGTGGAGCCGCTGGTCACTGCCGTCCAGCCCATGGCCCTCATGCCGGTGGAGTTGTTCACCAGCACGCCGTTGGCGTCGAGGCCGAGCGAGCCATCGCGCGAGTAGAACTGGGTCGCGCCGGCCGAGCCGCTATTGGTGTAGACGAAGAAGCCGTCGCCTTGGATCGCCAGGTCGGTCGAGCGGCCGGTGCTCTGGAGCGAGCCTTGGGTGAAGGTGGACGTGACGCTGCCGAGGCGCACGCCCAGCCCGATCTGCGTGGGGTTCACGCCGCCGAGGTTCGTCCCCGGCGCGGCTCCGGTCTGTATGAGTTGGGCGATCTGATCCTGAAAACTGGCCCGGCTGGCCTTGTAGCCGGGCGTGTTGACGTTGGCCAGGTTGTCGGCCACCACGTCCATGAAGGACTGGTGCAAGGTCAGCGCGCCGATGGCCGTGAACATTGAGCGTAACATGAGATTGCCTCCGTAGACTAGAGACGCGACACACCTGCCCAGACCGCAGGTGCTGGGTGTCGCGTCTGTACTAATTGGTAATTGGGAGATGGCAGGCCTCCTCCACGAGGGCCGGCCTGCTAGGATTTGTCGCCCTCGAGGGCCAGCACGACGCTGTCAATCTGCGTGAAAACACCCTCCTTGCGGCTGCCGCCGTCGAGCGCGGTGACGATCAGCCGATCCCGGACGTTGACGATGAACGCCAGATCGTCCATGAGCACCAGCGATTGCCGGCCGCCGTGCCGGGCGGCGCGCTCCACGGCGTCGTTCAGCCGGGCGAGGCCGGTATCGTCCAGGCGGATGTCGCGCACTTCCATCCGCTTCTGGGCATGTGAGGAGAACCGCACCCCGGCGTCCCGGCCGGCGCGGTCGAGGGCCTCGGCGAAGGTCGCGCCGGGTACCAGGGCGGGACGGGGCGGGTTGGCCGGCCGGGGCAGGGCCGGGTTGACGGTGTTGGTCGAGATCGGTTGGGTCATATCGTCACGCGCTCACGCCGATCACGTCGGACAGGTCCACCGGATCGCGCCCCAGCCAGAGCATCACGCGGTCGTTCTGAAGCGTGACGCCGGTGACGAGGCCGGAGCGCGTCTGGCCGTCGGCCGCGCGGGCCTGCACCACCCGCCCGATCAGCCCGGCGGCCTCGGATAGGCGGTTGGTTTTGGTCAGGCCCTGCAGAGCGGTGTTCATCTTCTGCAACTCCTGCAGGGAGTTCATCGCCGTGACTTGCCCCATGAAGTCCTTGTCCTCCACCGGGTCGAGCGGGTTCTGATTGCGCAGTTGCGCCAGCAACAACTGCATGAACTGACCGCTGCCCACGTCGGTGGCCGAAGGGTTGGTCGTCGTCGTTTGGTTCGGCCTGCCGCTGGCGGCCGGGCCGATGGTGTTGAAGAGCATGGTCGCCTCCAAAGAGAGAATGGTAATTGGTAATTGGGAATTGGGAATCAGACGCGATAGTCCACCTTCGAGCCGGTGTCGCCCGGCGCGGGCACGCCCGGCGTGACTGCTTTGGGTTCCGGCGCGGGGGCGGGCCGTATGCCCTCCCACTGCGGCGCCGGGACGTGAGGCGGCCCCTGCCACTCGAAGCCGAAGGGTTGGCCGTTCGGCTGCGCGTTCGCGCCGAAGCCCTGACGCTCGCCGAGGCCGACCGAGATCGAGGCTACGTTAAGGCCGGAGTCGGCCAGCGCGCGCCGCAAGTCGTCCAGATGGCGTTCGAGCAAGTTGCCGGTCGCCGCGAGGTCGGCGGTGAGGGTGACGCGCAGGCCGTCCGCGCTCGCCGTGAGGCGCAAGTCCACGCGGCCCAGGCTTTCGGGAAACAACGCCAGGCGGAGCGAGGCTTGGCCGGATCGAGTCGTTGTCTCGACGGCGTTTCCGATTTGAGCGACGAGTGAGGGGCTGCCCGCCGGGTCTGTGTTGTGAGCCTCCGTCAAGCGGGCCGGCTCGCCGACATGGAGCGCGGAAGTCGCCGGATCGGGCAACTCCGCCGGGTCCGCGCCGGGCGGCGACTCGCCCGCCTGCCGGAGGCCCCGCGCCGAAGGCGGCGTCTCTGCCCGATACCGAACACCCAGCGCCTGAGGTTGCGCCTCCGTCTGCTCCCGGACGCCTCGGGCGACGGGCAGGGTGTCTTCTGCGCGGTGAAGCCCCCAGACGGGTGTCAACGAATTCGTTGACGGCGGCGCGTCCCCTTCGCCTTCGGAAAGTGTGGTGTTCGCCGCGTTCGGCACGCCCGGCGCCGGGGGCGATGGAGTTTCTGCCTCCGGCGCGGTCGGCGGTTCGACGGTGGACTCGCCGTCGCGCGGTTGGGGACTGACCATCGGCGCGGGTGTCGCGAGGGGCGGGGCGGGGAGCGGGTGAGGGATGACAAGTAGCTCACCGGACGTCGCGCCGGGATCGTCAACCGTCTCGACGGGCGCGGTCGCCGCCGGAGTCGCGGGCAGAGCGTTGTTCACATCCAACGGCGTAGACCCACGGCCGGCCGTTCCGGCGACGGTCGGCGGTTGGGCGGCCGGGAGGGTTGGGAACTCGGCCAGCGCGGGCGCGGCAGGTTGCGGCGGCGTGGTGGTAATTGCCGGAGCGGTGACAGCCTCGCCTTCCGGCGCCGGCGGGGCGGGTGTCAACGAATTCGTTGACGGCGGCGCGATCGGCGTGAACAACATGCCGAGTGCGGCTAGCGCCGACGGGTCGGCGTTGGCCGACGATCCCGACGGCGACTCGACCGGCTCTTCGAGGGACGCCAGTGAGGCCTGTAACAGTTCTCTGAACGGCGGGCCGTTGTTTGTCGTGGAGCCGAGCGGCCCGGCCGTCTCCGAGGCCGATGGCGCGGCGGCCATCGGCAGTGCAATGGCATCGAGCATATGGCTTTACCTCCCTGTGGCTATGGATTTCAGCAAGAGCAGTTTCTTGCTGACGAGTTGGGTGAGCGCCTGAAAGCGGATGCCGGTCTCCGCCATCTCGGTCAACTCACGGTCAATGTCCACATTGTTGTCGTCGGCGCGAACGCTGCCGCCCCGGCGCGAGACGACTTGCATGAGCGCCGGGCGGGCGGGGGCGGCCAGATGTCCGGCGCGCGTAGTGACGATGCCGAGCACCTGTGAATCGCCCTGCGCCCGCTGAAGCGTGTTCTCGAACGAGACGTTCTGCGCCCGGTAGCCGGGCGTGTCCACATTGGCGATGTTGCGCCCGATCATTTCCTGCCGGAGGGCGAGGCCGTCGAGGGCCGTCTGGGCCGTCCGCAGGGCGTCGTCGGTGAGGCTCAAAGGTGAAATGCTGTCGGTCATGGCTCAGGCGCTCCAAGTGTTCTGCATCAACGAGAGGACGCGGGGGACGTAGGCTTGCGTTTCGCGGTAGGGCGGAATGCCTCCGTACCGATCTACCGCGCCCGGCCCAGCGTTGTAGGCGGCTAGCGCCAGCGGCACGCTGCCGTGGTAGCGATCGAGCAAGTTGCGCAGTAGGCGCACGCCGCCGTCTACGTTCTGCTGCGGGTCGAAGGGGTCGGACACACCCAGGCCCGCGGCGGTGCCGGGCATCAACTGCATCAAGCCCTGCGCTCCCGCGCCCGAGACGGCGTCGGGATTGAAATTCGATTCGGCGCGAACCACCGCGCGCACCAGGCGCGCATCCACCCCGTAGCGGGCGGCGGCCTTCTGGATGATCGAATCGAAATCGCCGGGGGCGGCCGAGCCGGGGGTGGCCGAGCCGGCCCCGCTCCGCGTAGCGGCCGGGAGACGCTCCAGCAACTTCTCGATGAGTTGAAGGAGCAGAGATTGAATAGAGAAGGTGGTCGGATCGATCATGGCTGTTGCCGCTGTTGATAGGCGCGCGCGATATAGAGGTCGTCGCGCAGGCGATTCTCATGTCTGCCGAGCGCCGCCCGATGCCGTTCCAATTCCTTATTCTTTAGGGTGGCCAGCGTTTCTTCATCCTGGTTGGCCACGACCAGTTCAAGCCGTCGTCGCTCGATCTGCAGCACGAGGTCGGCCAGCGCGGTTTCGTGGCGCGTGACGTGACCCTCGACCGTTTTCAGGTTGAGGCGCAGTTGGGCAATCGCGCCGAGGTTCAGCGTCCCGGCCTGCTGGCCGCGCAGTTCGTCGAAGAGACGGCGGCGGTCGTCGCGCAGGGCTTCGAGGCGGGCCTCGGCTTGCAAGCGGGCGGCAAGCAGGCGGCCCAGTTCGACTTCGAGCGCCTCGACGCGGCTGTGGCGATAGTCGAGCACGGATTGGAGGGAGAATTTAGGCGGCATAGTGCGCTCCTATTTCATCCAACATGCGCCGGGTGTCTTCGAACGGGGTGAACTCCATCCCCTGACGCAGGAAGGCCTGCATGGCCGGCAGGGCGGCCAGCGCGGCGTCAATCTCCGGGTCGGAGCCGGCGGCATACGCGCCGATGTTCACCAGATCGCGCGCCTTCTCGTAGGTTGCCAGCAATTTGCGAAACTGCGCGGCGCGCTCGCGGTGTTCGGGCGGGGTGACGGCGGGCATCACGCGGCTAACGCTGTTGAGCACGTCAATCGCCGGGTAATGATTGCGCGCGGCCAGGTCGCGGGTGAGAACGACGTGTCCGTCGAGAATACTGCGCGCCGCGTCGCAGATCGGCTCATTGAAATCGTCGCCTTCCACCAGCACGGTGAAGAAGCCGGTGATCGTCCCGCGCTCGGAGGCGCCGGCGCGTTCCAGCAGTTTGGGCAGGAGCGCGAAGACCGAAGGGGTATAGCCCTTGCTGGCCGGCGGCTCGCCAATCGCCAGCCCGACTTCGCGCTGGGCCATCGCAAAGCGCGTGACCGAGTCCATCAAGAAGGTTACGTGCAGGCCCTGATCGCGGAAGTATTCGGCGATAGTGGTGGCGACCCAGGCCGCCTTGAGGCGCACCAGCGCCGGCTGATCCGAGGTCGAGACGATGACCACCGATCGGGCCAGGCCGGCCGGCCCCAGATCGCGCTCGACAAATTCCTGCACCTCGCGCCCGCGCTCGCCGACGAGGGCGATGACCGAGACATCCGATTTGGAACTGCGGGCGAGCGTGCCCATGAGCATGCTCTTGCCCACGCCGCTGCCGGCGAAGATGCCCATGCGCTGGCCTTTGCCGCAGGTGAGCAGGCCGTCAATCGCGCGCACGCCGGTCACCAGCGGCTCGGCGATGGCCTGGCGGCGCAGGGGGTGCGGCGCGGCATTGTGGATGGGCGCGGTCTCAACCGTGCCCAGGGGGCCACGGCCGTCAATCGGGCGGCCCATCCCGTCCAATACGCGGCCCAACAGCGCCGTGCCAACTGGAGCGCGGAACGCGGAACGGCGCGGGTAGATCGGGCAGCCTGGCTGAATGCCCTGCATTTCGCCCAGCGGCATGAGCAGAGCGCGTTCGTTGCGAAAGCCGACCACTTCGGCCAGCAGCGGCGACGTTCCGCCGTTCGGAATTTCGCATACTTCGCCGATCTGACAGTCAAGGCCGCAGGCTTCGAGCGTGAGGCCGACGATCTGAACGACACGGCCGGCGAGGCGGGCGGTGTTCAGGCCGGACAGGGTGCGGTGATGCTTGGCGAGGTCAGGGGGCGGCGGAAGAATCATGCTTCTGCTTCTGCGGAGGAGCCGATTCTGGGCAGTGGAACCGCGGGAGCGTCGCCAGGGGCCGCCGCCGGCGAGGCCGCGAACACGGCGTCGAGGGCCACCTGCATTTGCGTCTCCACTCGCGCGTCCACCGAACCGTATTGGCCTTCGACCAGGCAGCCGCCGCGCCGGACGGCCGGATCGGGCACCAGTTCCAGGCGCTGGCCGATCAGGGCGGATTGCTGCTGGGGCCAGTGCGGGTCGAGCAGGGCGTCGTCGTCGGGATGGACATGAACGCGCAGATCGCCGAGCGGTTTGGCCTCGGCCAAGGCGCGGGCGAAGGCCGATTTCAGCGTCCCGGCGTCCAGCGCCAGGCCTTCGCCGAAGATGATATGGGCGACAGCGGCGACCAGACTTAGCACGGCCTCTTCGCCTGCGGCCAGCATGGACTCGCGCCACGCGCGCACTTCGTCGTAGACGCCTTTGGCGGAAAAGAGCAGTTCGCCGGTTTCGGCCTCGGCGGCGGCCAGCCCGGCCTGACGCGCCTGCTGAGCGATCTCGGCCGCTTCTTCCTTGGCCTGCCGGACGATCTCGGCCGCCTCCCGCCGGCTCTGCCATAGAACTTGCTGGCCCTGCGCGACTGCCGCCGTCAGCAGGGCTTGTTGGACTTCGCCCACCTGTGGCGAGATGGCCGGGCCGGCCGGGGTGTCAACGAATGGGAGTGGCGTGCTCTGCCCAGCCGCCTCGGCCGAGGGCCAGTGGCGCAGCGCGGGCGCGGCCGGGGCGATCACTTCGTAGTCGTCGGCGCAGAGCACGACCTGATGGGCCCTGATCACGCGGCTACGCGATGAGTTCATTGCCGCCGCCTCCACCGGCGATGATGATTTCTTCCGAGGCCTCCAGCGCGCGAATGACCTCCACGATCTTGCGCTGGGCGGCGTATACGTTCTTGGCCAACTGCGGGCCGAGGATTTCGAGTTCTTCCTTGAGGCCCTCCCGCGCCCGCTCGGACATGTTGCGGAAGATCAGGTCGCGGATTTTCTCCGGCGCGCCTTTGAGGGCCAGGGTCAGGTCTTGCTTGTTGACATCGCGCAGCATGCGCTGGATGGCGCGGTCGTCGAGTTTCACGATGTCGTCAAAGGTGAACATGTTGGCGCGGATCTCTTCCGTCAGCGCCGGGTTGCTGGCTTCGAGCGATTCGAGAATGGCCTTCTGCACGCCGCGATCCACTTGGTTGAGCACCTTGACCAGGAACGTCACGCCGCCGGTAGCCTTGAAATCGGCCTCGCTCAACACGCCGGACAGTTTGCGTTTGAGGCCGCGCTCGACCTGTTGGACGACTTGTGGCGAGATGCGCTCCATCTGCGCCAGGCGCAGGGTCACGTCGGACTGGAGTTCCGCGCTCATGCGGCTGAGGATGGCGGCGGCTTGATTGGCCTCCAGATACGAGAGCACGACGGCGATCGTCTGCGGGTGCTCTTCGCTTAGGAGTGAGGCCACCTGCGCCGGGTCGGCGTCGCGAACGATGTCGAATGACGAGCGTTGCTGATGGGCGGCCAAGCGCTCGAGAATTTCCGCGCCGCGCCGGGGGCCGACCGCCCGTGCCAGCAGTTGGCGGGCGTATTCGATGCCGCCTGACATCATGCCGGATCCAGCCAGCGCCAGGTCTTGCGCTTCTTGCAGAACCGAGCACCGAGCGTCGGCGGCCAGCGAGCCGGCCTCGCTCAAGGCCAGCAGGACGCGCTCCAACTCGCCCTCGGCCAGATTCTGCAGAATTGCAGACGAGCGCTCGACGCCCAGCGTGACGAGGAGGGCCGCGGCTTTCTGCAGCCCGGTGAGGCCGGTCGCCGGCATCTCAGACATGCTTGGCCTCGTCCTCCTTCAGCCACAGATGGATGATCTCGGTGACGGTAGACGGGTCTTGCTCGGCGATGCGCACCACGGCCCGTTGAAGTTGTTCGTCTTCGGCGGTGGGCCGCCGGGCGGTGGCTGCCGGCAGTCGCGCCCTGACCTGGGCTGCGGCTGCGACGGCCGAGCCAGCGGCGGGAGGCTGCAAGCCGGCCCTGGCCGGGGCAGCCAACGCCGCCTGGGCGGCCGGTTCCTGGATGGGCGTCCAGATTTCAGCCGAGGCCAGCCGCAAATTCGCCAGCAGCCGCTGCACGTACCAGAGCAAAGCGGCCAGCAACAACAGCGCGCCTACGCCCGTGCCGATCTTAAAGTACAGGTCGGTCTGCGATGCCTGTTTCATCTCGGCGGTCTGCTGCGCGTAATACGTTCGATCGAAGGCCAGCGACTCGACCGCCAGCGTATCGCCGCGCGTCTCGTCTATGCCGGCGGCCGCGACCACTGCAGCGCGCAGGCTGGTCAACTGCTGAGTGTCGGTGACGCCGTCCACCAGCACCGACAGCGAAATGCGTTCGACCCGACCGGGCGCAACGACCTCGTGCGACTCGACCTGAGTGATTTCGTAGTTGGTGGTGTTTTCGAGGCGCTGATACTGTGAGGTCTGAGTGTCGGTGATGGTCTTGCTCGCGCTCAGGTCGGGCAGGTTGGCGGCCGCGCCGGGAATGCCGCCCACCGCGCCGGCGTCGCCGACGAACGTCTCGGTGATGGTTTGTGAACTGCGAATGGTGCCGGCCGGGTCGAACCCCTGCGTGGTGACGTCTTTCTGCGACCAGTCCATCGCCACGCTGGCCTGAACCACCGACTTGTTCGGCCCGAGTACGTTGTCGAGCAGGTTGCGGACTCGGCTCTGTATCTGGGCGGCGTAGGCGGCTTCGGCGGCGCGGCGGCTGTCGCTCGCGGAGGCGGCGCTGCCCGGCCCGTCAGCACCGCCCGCCAGTAGGTTGCCCTCCACATCCAACACCACCACGTTCTCCGGCTTGAGCCCCTCGACGCTACTGGCGACGAGGTGGGTGATCGCCCGCACTTGCGCGGCGTCGAGGCTCGCGCCAGGCTTGAGATGCAGGGTGACGGAGGCGGTCGTGGGCGATTGCTCGGAGGCGAGGAGCGCCTTTTCGGGCGCGACGATGTGAACGCGGACGGCCTGCACGGCCTGCAGGCTGCCGATGGTGCGCTCGAGTTCGCCCTCCAGCGCGCGCTGATAGTTCACGCGCTGGGTGAATTCGGTCATGCCCAGCGTCGTGCCGCTGAAGAGTTCAAATCCCACCGTGCCGCCCTGCGGCAACCCCTGGCGGGCCATGGCCAGGCGCACTTCGTAGACTTGATCGGACGGCACGAGGATCGTGCTGTTCCGGTCGACCTTGTACGGGATGTCGTCGGCGGCCAGTTTTTCGACGATCTGGCCGGCGTCAGCTTCGCTCAGGCCGCTGAAGGCCACGGCGTAGGTCGGCGTGCTGGCCCAGGCGGTGAACAGGCCGATGGCGATCGCTCCGGCGGCGACCAGGGTGATCAGCAGGAGCCGCTGGCCTCTGGTCTGGCGTCCCCAAAAATCGAGCAGCTGTTGTCGGAGTCGGTTGAGCACTTAGAACCTCTACACGGCCATGCGCATGACGTCGTGATAGGCTTCCACCAACCGGTCGCGCATCGCCAGCGCGACGCGGAAGGCGACGTCGGTCTGCTCGGTGGCGATCATCACCTGATGCAGGTCCACATTTTCGCCCGCCGCCAGTTTTTGCAGGAGCGCGTCGCTGTTGTTTTGCGACTGGCTGAGCGAGTCGAGGGCCTGCGCGAAGGTGGCCTTGACGTCGCCGGCGCCAGCCTCGCCCCGCTGGGCTGAGGCGCCGTGTGCGAGCAATTCGGCGGGCTTGACGAGGGGGAGGGGGTTGGCGCTGGTAATGCTCATGGTGGGATCCGGTAATCAGGGATTGGAGTTTAGTTATCGCCCGATCTCCAATGCCCTCAGCGCCATACGCTTGGCGGACTCGATGGCCGCGAGGGCGGCTTCGTAGGAGCGGGTGGCCGAGAGCATGTTGGTCATCTCGGTGACGAGGTTGACGTTAGGATAGGTCACGTAGCCCTCCTTGTCGGCGTCGGGGTGAGAGGGATCGTGGACGCGCGGGCCTTCGGTCTCGTCGGTGACGATCTGCGCCACCTGCACGCCGCCGGCGGCGAGCGTAGGGGCGGCCTGCGGATCGTGTAAGGCGCGCGCCAACGCCGGGAGGAAGAGACTTTGGCCCTGCGGCGTGAAGACGACATCCTGCCGCCGGTACGGCCCGCCATCGGCGGTGTGCGTCGTTTCGGCGTTGGCGACGTTGTTGGCGATCACGTCGAGCCGCAGGCGCTGGGCGGTGAGCGCCGAAGAGCCGATTTTTAGACTGTCCCAGAAACTCATAAGTCCCTCACGTTAATTCTCTCAACGCATCTACCAACGGACTCTGCCCGTCCTTGTGGATCAAGGCCTGCCATTCCCACGCCGGATCGGCGGCGCCGCCGGCTTCGTTGGCGATGACCCAGTAGGTGTAGGCGAAGTTGTACGGTTCACGATTTACCATGTAGCGATAGGCATCGGTGACGAGCGTGATGCGGCGGGCTTCGTCTTGCGGGCCGGAGACGAAGGAGCCGCCCTCGGTGCCGATCATCGGCAACACGCGCCCGAGTTTTTCCTGCAAGATGTCGGCATAGACTTTGAAGCGGCTGAAGCCGCCCGTATCGGCGGTGGCGCGGTCGCCCTGATAGTTGTGGATCGCAAGCCACGCCTGGTCGAGCAGGCCGAGTTCGCCGCGCGCTTGCAGGCCGTCAATCGCCTGTTTCAAGAACTCGGTGTCTTGAAATTCGCCGCCGGGGCTGAGCGCGCCGAAGCCGGGCAGGCCGCCGTTGTCAATCACCGCCTTGGCCGCCGGGATCCACAGGTCGAGGTAGCGACTCACGTCCGGCTGGCGGCCGTCGTTCTCGATGGAGTGATTCGGCTCGTTATAAAGTTGGAAGTACGACACACCGAGCGATTTGTAGTGCCGCACCGCCGCGCCGAGGTCGCCGCTGACGGGTTGGAGGCCGGGCGTGTAAATCCGCATGATCGGCTCCATGCCGTTGGCCTTCAACTGCTGCACGAGGTAATCGTTGGCTCCGATGTTCGCCCCGTCGTTCAGGAACGTGACCCACTTGATGCGCATGGCCTTGAGGGCGCTCATGAACCGATCTACCACTTCAGGCGTGGAGGCCGTCGTCGGAATCCAGTGCATCCCGCGCCCGTTGTCGCCGGGCGGGCGGGGGAAGTCGGAGAGGGCGAGGGGGGTGGAGTCAGTCGTCAGACGCCAGTCGTCAGTCTTCAGTCTGACGACTGACGACTGAACACTGAAGACTGATTGGTTTGCCGGGACGGGGGCGGGAGTGAGAGCCGAGGCGGGAGTCGGGACGGGCGCCGGGGCGGGGGCCGGCGCGGCTTGCTGATAGGCCTGCTTGGCGGCGACTTCGGCCAGCGAAAAGGATGAAGGCTGAGGGACGAATAATGAGTCTTCAGCCGGCTGGGGGGCCGGGGTGGGATAGATCCACGTCGGCGCGGGCAGGCTGGCGCGATTGATTGGCGGCGGGAGGGTTGAATCGGCGGCTGGAGGCAGGGGGGAGGTCGCCTCCAGCCGGTCGAGCAGGCGGAGCAACACCTGAGCCAGGAGCAGTTCGAACGGCGCGCCGAACGATCTGCCGAAATCGGCGGCCTGGCCAGAGCCGAACGCGGCGGGTGTCAACGAATTCGTTGACCCGGCGGTCGGCGGCAGGAACGGCCAGAAGTCTGTGCGAATGTCGGAGGTGAGCATGTTCTCCCGGCGACGGTCAATGGCAGGCGGTCGGCGTCCGGCCGATTGGCCGCGCCAGGATCATGCTAGCACGTCCGCCGGGAGGGGGCAGTAAAACGAGGGTGAAGGCTGAATAAATTCGGCGTGAAGCGAGTCAACTCGCCCACGGGTCGAACAGGCTGCGCACCACGGCCAACACGTCGCCGGTGACGGCGTCGCGGATGATGATCTGCTCCGGATCGTCGGGGTCGCGTTCCCAGCGGACGCGCCGGCCCTGTTCCGGCCAAGAGACCGACGGCGCGGATCGAGGCCGTGATTCGGCCTGAGGGGTTAGCTTGTTCACGGGGTCGCCCATTGAGGTTGTCTTCCGTGAACGGCGTGAGTAAGAACGCGCGGGTCGGGTTGCGGGTCGGCGGTTGGGCTGACACGCGGGTCAGCCTCGACGTCGCTAGCCATGGTGGGGCCTGGAGAAAGGCGCTGCTCGACGGTCGCCCAGGCTTCCCGCAGGCCGCGCAAGGTCTTGAGCGCGTCGGCGTAGTTGTCGTGACGGATGCAGTCAAGGCACCACTGATAGAGCGCGAACAGGCCGACCGCCACTTCGCCGTAGTCGAAGTTCAAGGCATCGCGCAGCACGCTGACGGCCGTGAGGGCGCGGGGACGTTCCTGCCCTTCGCACGCCCGGATTGCCAAGTCGTAAGTCATGACCACCAGATGCACCGGGCTGGCGCCCATGATTTCCTGTTGGCGGTATTCCTGCGCCTGTGCTCTATAAGCAGTCTGCATCATCTCTCCATGACCACCAGATGCACCGGGCTGGCGCCCATGATTTCCTGTTGGCGGTATTCCTGCGCCTGTGCTCTATAAGCAGTCTGCATCATCTCTCCATTTCCTTTCTGCATTCGGTATCGGCAACCCGGCGCCGAGTTTCAGGCGTCGGGCATTAAGATCGGCTGAATTCCGCCGCCGCGTAGCGTGGAGACGTTGCGTGCAACGTCTCTACGCAAACAAATCCACCAATTCCTTCTCGACCAATGTGCGCAACTCATCCGGCGGAATGGTGCGGACAACTCGCCGGCTGGCAACGTCAACGAGCAGGACGGTGACTTCGTTGGTCTTGGGATCAATCTTGAAGCGCAAGCGAACGTCGCGGGCGCTGCCGGGCGCGGGGCGCGGCCGGCCCGCCGCGCTGTCGGCTTTGGCCTCGGGTTTGGTTGGGGCGCGATCGGTCGGGGCCGCGCGCGCGGGCTGCGCGGCGGCGGTTTCGAATCCGGCCGGAGCGACCCGATGGACGGGCACGGTCGAGTTGTCTGGCATGGTTTCCTCCGTGAATGGCTGCCGGGCCTCCTTGCCCGACTAGAACGTTAGACGAACCGGCTGAACCCCCCATAGATGCTCGCCCATTGTTGCTGCTGGTAGGACGCCTCGACAAGCTGAGCCTGCATCTCGGCAAACTGGTTGACGAGCGATTGCTCTTTTTCGTCCAGGCGAAGATTCATCTCTTTGATCGCGGCATCGGCCTCGGCCATCTCGGTGTTGGCGTAGGCGGTCACGCTGTCCAGGTAGCCGCTGCTGGCCCCGGTGAAGCGGCTGAGCGTCGTATCGAACTTGGCCATCAAGGTATCGAACAGTTTGCCCACGTTGCCCAAATTGGTTGCCAGGGCCGAGTCAAGTTTGGCGCTGTCGGTGACGGTCGCCTGCAGGCTGTCGTTGATGGACAGGCCGATGTCGCGCAGGTTTTTCAGCGTGCCGCTGTTGGCGGCGTCGGACATGAAAAGCGAGAACAGGTCGCTCCGCAAGTCATTGAAAATGCTGTCGTTCGCCAGCGCCCCGCGCGTGTAGGTCGTGGTCGTGCCGTCGCTGACTGCGGTGACGGCCGTCTTTTCTTGGAGATATTTTTGGACGCTGTTGAACTTGCCGACGAAATTCTCGACGGCTGTTCGGGCGGCCGACATATCCACGCTGACAGTCAGGGTGGCGCTGCGGCCCTCGGCGTCGGCGGCCAAGTTGAGTGTTGCGCCGGTGATGACGTCGGTGATCGCGGCATTCTTGCCGCGCGTCACCGAGAGGCCGTTGACGGTGAAACTGGCGTCGGCGGCGGTCTGCATCACATTTTTGAATGCGCCGCCGGCGGTGAGAACGCCAAGCGATTGGAGCGCCGTGCCGCTCGAGTCGCTGGCGGCGACGGCGTGGGCCGCGCCGGTGTCTTTGGCCGCCAGCACCAGTTGTCGGTCCACTACGGTGGCGGCCACGGCGTTGCCCTCGGCGTACGCCGCGCTGTTGATTGCGCTGGCAATCGAAGTCAGGCTGTCGGTTGCGGCGACTGCGATGCTCGCGCCCTGCGCGCTATAGGACGCTTGCGCCGCGCCTGCGCCTTTGCCGGCGGCTTGATACAAGCCGCTGTCGCCGCCCAAGGTGAGCGTGAGCCCGCGCCCGGTGTCGTAAGACCCGCCGCCGGTGGGGATGGCCTGCCAGTTGCTAGTATAAGTGCCTGCGCTAGTGGCCTGCTGGATGCTCGCGGCCTTGCCGTCGGCGTCCACCAGGCGGAACTGCCAGCCGGCGGTAGCATCGTTCCGCGTCTCGACGTAATAGGTCGCCGTGCCGATCTCGTTCTGGCCGCTGGCGATGGAACCCGTGCCGAACGCGGTGACGGTGTCGGCGATGGTGGCGACGGTGGTCTGCGAGCGCGCGGCGGCCCCGCCGACCAGGATCGTGCCCGACAGGTTTAGAGCCTGGTCGGAATACGTCTGCTGATCCGAGCGGACGCGGTGCTCCCTGGCCAGGGTGGTGACGTTGATGGCATAGGCGCCCGCGATGGCGCTGTTGGACGCCGAGGCCGCCAGGACGGTATAGCCGGCCGCTGCGTTCGACACAGAGGCGGCGCGGCCGGCGGTGAGCGCTGAAGAGGGATCGGTGGTGGTGAGCGGTTTGACCAGCGCCTGCAGTTCTTTCAG
>JACQED010000140.1 GCA_016200785.1 Chloroflexota bacterium | reverse complement strand
GCTGTTTGGCCAGCGCGGCGGCCATGTCTTTCATGTTCATTTCCATAGTGTTCTCTCCTGTCACTCAAAGATTGACCCAATAACAGTCGCGAAAGAGCGGTGTCTATGGCAGGCCTCACCTCCCTCCGCGAGTAGTCGCATGGTCACGTAGTCCCATAGTCGCCTAGTCATTTGCCCGACCACCCGACCGCTTCGCGTGACTACTCGACTACCCAGCCATCATCTGATCCATCGAAGCCATCAGTGTCCGGCGCTGCTCGGCCGGCAGTTCGACTATCGCCGCCATGCGGGCCTCGGTCATCAGTTGCCGCACGTCCTCCGGCGCTTCGTTCAGCGCCCCCTGCATCGCCCGCATGTATTCCAGGCGCTGGTCGGCCGGGCACTCAGCCAGCGCGCGCATGACCTTGAGCAAGACTTCTTTGCGTTTCTCCGGTGTCTGCGCCGGCAGCAACACGGCCACCATTTGCTCGACGATGGCCAACCGCTGGTTGCGCTGCGCCCAGATGCGGATGGGGCCGAGCATCAGCACGCCCCAGACCAGCAGCGACCAACCAATCAAGGCCGGGTAGAACTCGGTGTTTGGCCCGCTGCCAAACGGCTGTTCTTCCATGACGTGGGCGAAGGAGTAGAACAGCCAAAAGAACCCGACGAGGAAGAGCACCGCCTTGACGATAGACTGGCGCAGCGTTTCGTTGATAGACGGGTCGCCGATGGCTTTTTTGTACCCCCCGCGCACGAAGATAATGAACAGCGCCGCGAGCGCGGTCGAAATCAGCCCCGGCAGCCCGGCCTCACGGAAGTGCATCTCTTCGAGGCCGGCCAGCGACGGCTGGAGGATGGGAATTGTGCCCTTGAAGACGTTGTGGAAGCCGAAGAGCAACGCAAGCGCGGCCAGCACTAACCAACCCTCGCGTAGGATGATCGCGCCCCAGCCCGACCAGCGGTTTTCGAGCACCCGCGCCAGGCGCAGGCGCAATTTGAACATGCCGCGCAACGGAATGATTTGCACCAGTCCAAAGACGATGGCGAAGGCGAGTCCCCACCAGTTGCCTTTGGGAGCGGCGATGTGCGGCGGCATTTCCGGGAAGTCGGCGAACAGGAAGCGCATAGAAAGCCCCAGGGCGATCATCCCGGTGCCGAGTATCCGGCCATCCCCGAAGAGCACATCCGGGCGGAAGAACATCCCGATGGGCTTGCCGATTGCCGCGCGGGCCGCCGCGACCACGGAGAAGATGGTCAAGACGGCGACGACGGCCAGGAGCACCCAGGTGCGCGGCACGTATGGCGCCTCGTGCGTGCTGGGTGGCAGGAACTGGAGAAAGAAGCCCAGGGCAGGCAAGGCGGCCATGCTCAAGACGCCGAGGATGAACAAGGGGCGACGGTACGAGGAGTACGCCCGACCGAGCCGCCGACCAACGGGCCAGAGCATCAGAGTCGTGACGGTAGCCCACACGCCGACGGGGAGCAAAAAATCCTGGCGCCAGATAATGAAGGCCAGGATGATGGCTGCCCACAGGACGAGCAGGGCCGGCAGGATTTCTTCGCGGAAGCCGGCGAGGATTGGAAGGCGGGCGGCCCGCGCCGGCGCGGCGGGCTGCGGCAAACTCGTATTGGTGGTTGACATAGGATGAACCTCCTGTTGCTCGCTATATGCCTATGCCCCCCATAGGCATATACAATTTACACCCAAATTGGGCTCCGTGTCAAGTAGGAAAAGTTACAACGTTGCGAAAGGGTTTTGAGAGGCGGGCGGCCGCCGAGAGTGGCAAACGCTCTCAGCGGCCTTGCAGAGTAGCGAGGGAGTGAGGGGGTCGGCGTACGGCTGGCGGTGAATCCGGCACTTGGGGAACCTGCTATCGCCCGGTCGGTTTTTCGGCCTCAATGATCCGCTCGGCCACGGCGCGCAGGTCCGGCCCCACCACGTCGGGCGGCTCGGCCAGCGGATCGAGTACCATGCCCGGCCGGGCGACGAACACGGCGGCGCACCCGGCCCGCATCGCCCCGGCCACGTCCCAGACGTGGGCCGCGACGAGCCGGAGGCCGCCCGGTTCGACGCCGAGACTCTTCGCCGCCATGTGATAGACCTCGGCGGCGGGCTTGAAGCGGCGCACCGAATCCACCGACAGCACTTGCTCGAAGAAGCCAATGAGGCCGGCGTTGGTCAACTGTGCCTCAGCCACCGCCTGCGTCGAGTTGGTCAACGTGGCCAGACGCAGTCCCGCATCGCGCAGAAGTTCCAGGCTTTCGCGCACTTCGGGATGCGGCGGCAGGGTACGCAATGCGCCGAGAATCTGGGCGCGGTCGTCGTCGGAGAGGGACACACCCCGGCGCGCGGCGGTCATCTCCAACGCGGCGCGGCCGATCGCGCCGAAGTCGGTGTAAGCGTCCGTGATCGTGGCGACCAGCGCCGATTGGAGCACCTGCGCGAACCATTGCCCGCGCACGGCGGCGTCGCTGAAGACGCGCTGGAAGTGGGGGTCGAGCGCGCGCAGATCGAGCAGGGTTTCGTTCACGTCGAAGACGATGACTCGTGGCATCACTTTGCCTCCTCAGGGGTAGTCTGCCTCGGCAGGTCAGCCAACTCCGGCTGCCAGGCGCAAACACAGTTTCGCCCATTGCCCTTGGCGTTGTATAGCGCCTGGTCGGCCTCCGTCTCCGGCAGGACGATGGCAAACTCTTCTCCACCGTAGCGCGCCACGACATCCACCGCCCGCACATTTCGGCGCAGAAGTTCCACCAACTGGCGCAGGGCCTCATCGCCCGTCGGGTGGCCATACCGGTCGTTGTGGTCTTTGAAGTGATCCAAGTCCAGCATGATTAGCGAGACGCCGTGCCGGTAGCGGGCGCAGCGCTGAAGTTCCTTTGCCAGAAACTCGTCCAGGTAGCGCCGGTTGAACGCGCCGGTGAGACCGTCGGTGATCGCGAGTTGCTGAACGGATTGATGCAGCCGCGCATTGCCAATCGCCAGGCCGATCTGTTCGCCGATGGCCTGGTAGAGCGTGACGTCGTGCGCCTCGAATGCCCGCGGACGCCGGCTGAAACACCCCATCACGCCCATCACCTCGCCTTTGGCCGTCAGCGGCACACACAGGTACGCCCCCCATTCCGGATGGCTCGCCGGCAGGCCTATTTCCACGAAGGCCGGCACATCCGAGACATCGGGGTGCAGGCGCGCACAGGCCTCGCGCACCACGGCTTCGTTGTGAAAACCCGCCACCGGAAAATGAGAGAAACGTGTCTTGAGTGACTCCGGCAGGCCGTAATCGGCGGCCAAGCTGAGGCTGTCAGTCTCAGCATCATGGAGAAACAATCCGCAGGCCGCCGCGCCCAACATTTCCACCGTCGTGCCGGCTGCCTCGCGCAAGATTTCGTCCAATTGCAATGAGCCGCTCACGGCGGCGATCAGCCGGTTGATCGCCTCCAGTTCGGGTGGAGAAGCCGAGGCGAATTCGGGCCGCGGCGGGAGCGGAACGACGGGCGCGGCCAGCGACTCGGCGCGCAGGCGGGCCCATTCCTCTTCCGGGATTTCCCGGAAGGCCTCGACGGCGCGCGGGTCGAACTGGGCGCCGCTCCCGGCCTCGATCTCCGCCCGAGCGACGGCGTAAGGCCGGGCGGCGCGATACGGACGGTCGGAGGTGATCGCGTCGAAGGTGTCGGCGACGGCGAAGATGCGCGCGCCAAGCGGGATCGCCTCGCCCGCCAAACCCCGTGGGTAGCCTGCCCCGTCCCAGCGCTCCTGGTGGGCGCAGACGATCTGAACCGCGTCTTCGAGGAAGCGGATGCCCGACAAGATGCGCTGGCCCCATTCGGGGTGGCGGCGCATGATCGCGCGTTCTTCGTCGGTGAGCGGGCCAGGCTTGAGCAGAATCGTGTCGGGCACGCCGATCTTGCCGATGTCGTGCAGGAGCGCGCCGCGCCGGATGGTGACGAGTTCGTCTTCGGGAACGTTGATGCGACCGGCGAGAGCGAGCGTGTAGGCGACCACGCGGCGCGAATGGCCTTCGGTCTCTTTGTCGCGGGCGTCGAGCGCGGCGGCCAGCGCGTCGAGTGTCCGATCGTACGAGTCGCGGAGGTCGGCGAACAGGCGGGCGCGTTCGAGCGCGACGGCGGTCTGGTTGGCGATGGCCTGCGCCACGCGAATCTCGTCGGCGGAGAATTCCCGAACGGAGAACGAATCCAGCACCAGCGCGCCGATGGCCCGGTCATCTATCAGCATGGGCACGGCGAGAAGGGCGCGCACGCCTATTTCACGGATGAACGGAGGCACGTCGAACGCGGTTTCGCTGTCCAGGTCGGTCGTGTGGATC